>CAJOQA010000156.1 GCA_905236465.1 uncultured Treponema sp. | reverse complement strand
GGAGCCTGTGGTGGCGGTTACGCGCAAGTTGTCCCCATGGAAGATATAAACTTGCACTTTACAGGTGACATCCATGCAATAACTGCCGCTAACAATTTAATGGCAGCCCTAATAGACAATTCAATTCAGCAGGGAAACCCTCTTGGAATTGACCCCCGCACTATTACTTGGAAACGCTGCCTAGACTTAAACGACAGGGCCTTACGCAATGTGATTATCGGTCTTGGTAGCAGGATAGACGGAGTTCCTAGGGAAAGCCATTTTCAGATTTCTGTTGCTTCAGAAATCATGGCTATAGTTTGCCTTAGCAAAACAATAAAGGAACTAAAAGAAAGAATTTCAAATATTACCATAGGGCAGACCTTTGACAAAAAGGATGTCACTTTTGGTATGCTAAACTGCACAGGTGCAATTGCTGCTTTATTAAAGGATGCAATCCGACCAAATTTAGTACAGACACTGGAAGGGAACCCAGCTTTTATACACGGAGGTCCTTTTGCAAATATAGCACACGGTTGCAATAGTATAAACGCTACGCTCTGTGCTTTAGGCAGTGGCGACTTTGTTGTTACAGAAGCCGGCTTTGCAGCAGATTTGGGAGCTGAAAAGTTTTTTGACATAAAGTGCGCACTCAACGGCTTACGGCCGAAAGCTACCGTTCTTGTGGCAACTGTCCGCGCCCTAAAAATGCATGGGGGACTAGCAAAGGCGGATTTAGCTAAAGAAGATTTAGTAGCACTTGAAAAAGGCTTTGCAAATGTAAAGTGCCACATAGAAAACCTTGCTAAGTTCGGGGTAAAAGTTATTCTTGCCGTAAACCGCTTCGTCAGCGATACAGAGGCAGAGCTTGCACTTGTAAAGGAACTTTCTGAAAAGTCTAATGTAAAGGCAATAGTATGCGAAGGCTGGGGAAAAGGCAGCAAGGGAGCAAAAGACCTAGCACAGGCACTTGTAAACTTATGCGAAGGCCCTTCAAACTTTACCCCCCTTTATTCCTATGACTTACCGCTAAAAGAAAAGATTGAAAAACTTGCCCAAGAAATATACAGGGCCTCTTCTGTTGAATTTGAAGACAAGGCTAAAAAGAAACTTGCACAATATCAGGCAGCCGGCTATGGAAATCTTCCAATCTGCATGGCAAAAACACAGAATTCGATAAGCCACGATAAAAGTGCCCTCGTAGCCCCTTCAAACTATGTTTTTCCAATAAGAGATGTGCAGCTCTACAGCGGAGCGGGTTTTGTCGTCGCCTTTGCAGGAGACATAGTTGATATGCCAGGCCTGCCCAAAGCTCCGTCTGCCCTCAACATAGATGTTGATGACGACGGAAAGATTACAGGCCTCTTCTAAGACTAAAGTTCCGTTACTGTTGCGGACAGGGGCTTCCTGTCTGTGTGGCGGACAGAAGGCTGACTGTCGGCAGCAGGATAGCCAATGTCTAGCAGGCAGACCAGCTCCAAATCCTTTATCTCTGGAAAGGCATCATAGATCAGCTTAGAATCAAAGCCACGTGCCCACAGACTTCCAAGCCCTAGGTCTTGGGCTTCCATCATCATGTGGCTTGTAACTATAGCAGCATCTACTTCCCCGCCATCATAATTTGGATAGTGGCTGTCAGCCGTATTCTTGTAACTTTCGCTTTTGTCATAGCAGACCATAAGCACTAGGGGGGCATGAAAGGCCATCTTTGTTGCCTGATTTATTTTTTCAAGTGCTTGCTGGCTTTTTAAGACAAAAATCTTATGACTTTGGCAGTTCTTGGCAGTAGGGGCAACCTGCCCTGCCTCCAGAATCTTTTGAACCTTATCCTCTTCAACTGGCTTAGAATCAAATTTGCGGACAGAATATCTTTCTTTTGCCAAACTTAAAAAATCCATATAAAACCTCCGTTATCAGCTACCTAGTATTTTTGCTTTTATAAAAAAATATGTCAAGATGTGATAAAAACTGCTTGACATATTCGCTAAATAGATACAAAGTAGGAAGCAAGCACAGATTTTTTGCGCTGCTATCAAAGTAACAAGGAGTTGTACTGCAAGTGAACGGAAGTACAGTTTCTATTGACCACGTCTCTAAACATTTTGGAGATTTTCACGCCCTTGATGACGTGTCTTTTACTATTAAACAGGGGGAATTTTTTTCCCTCCTAGGTCCTTCTGGTTGTGGAAAAACAACCCTGCTGCGCATAATTGCAGGCTTTGAATTTCCTGATGAAGGCGCAGTTCTTTTTGATGACCAGAACATCATCCCCCTGCCCCCAAACAAGAGGCCAGCAAACACCGTTTTTCAAACCTATGCCCTATTTCCCCACCTTTCAGTCTATGAAAATGTAGCCTTTCCCCTAAGGCTAAAGAAGTTGGACAAGACTTTAATAGACAAAAAGGTCCGCGAATACCTGCACTTAGTTCAGTTGGACCAGCATATAGACAAGAAACCTTCCCAACTTTCAGGAGGACAAAAACAGCGGGTTGCGATTGCAAGGGCTTTAATCAACGAGCCTAAAGTCCTACTGCTAGATGAACCCCTAAGCGCTTTAGACGCAAAACTCCGGTCTAGCCTGCTGCTTGAGCTTGATGCCCTGCATGACAAAATCGGCATTACTTTTATCTACGTTACCCACGACCAAAGCGAAGCCCTTGCCGTAAGCGACAGGATTGCCGTTATGAATGCAGGTCATGTGCTTCAGGTGGGTACCCCCTTTGAGATTTACGAAAGCCCCGCCACTCAATTTGTAGCTCAGTTCATTGGTGAGACAAACCTTTTTGAAAGTACCGTTGTTGACTGCTCACCTCATCAGGTGGCAGGAGGGGAAAATGATTTTATGGTAACGCTCAATACTCCAGCTCTCGGACTGCAGGCTCCCCTGCCAGGCGACACTCAGGCAACTAAAGAAGAAGACAAAAACATTTTGGTCACTGACTATGAGCACACTAATCCCGGGCAAAAGATTGCCTTTACAATCAGGCCAGAAAAAATCCGCATAACAACAGAAATACCGGACGTTCATGGAAGAAAGGATATCAACGTCTTTAAGGGTATTGTTGAAGAACCAGTTTACACAGGCTTCCAGTCAAAGTTCTATGTCCGCCTTGAAAACGGAACTATAGTCAAGGTCTTTAAGCAGCACACCAATTACCTTGATGACGGTCCTGAAATCGGTTGGAAGGATACAGTCTACATCTCCTGGGCCGCAAATGACGGCTATGTAGTTGAAGACATCAATAGCTAGCAGGCAAACGAGGAAACTATGGACAAAGAAAATTCAAGAGACCTTAAGATTGCCTCAAGAGCATACAATCAAAAGTTCCACAAGAAAAATCCAGGCCCCTTTTATGGCTGGCCTATGGGCATTTGGTTCACCATATTTTTTACAGTCCCCCTGATAATCATCGTGCTATATTCTTTTATGAAGCGGGATGTCTATGGGGGTGTCGTAAGGGAATTCAGCCTGAAGGCATACAAGCAGATGTTTGACAAAGCCTATGCCATGATTTTTTTCAGGACCCTTTACATAACCCTGGTTTCTACCATAATAACTATTTTGATTGCCCTCCCCTGTGGCTACGCAATAGCAAGAAGTCGGCATCAAACCCTGCTCCTAATTTTAGTAGTGGTTCCCTTCCTTACAAACTCCTTGATAAGGATTTTTGCCTGGATTACAATCCTTGGCGACAATGGACTTTTGAATGCAATATGCGGTTTCTTTTTTACGCTTTTCCACAAAAAGGGGGCCGTCTTTGCCCCGCACAAGTTTATGTTTACAAAGGGGGCTGTTATTTTGGTAAGTATCTACATGTACTTGCCCTATGCCATTCTTCCAATTTTTACAGCAGTAGACCGCTTTGACTTCAGCCTCTTAGAAGCCTCTCGTGACCTTGGGGCCACAAAGATACAGTCGATGTTTAAAGTCCTGCTACCAGGAATAAAGAGCGGGATTGTAAGCGCCTTGATTTTTACTTTTATTCCTATTTTTGGAGCATACACTGTACCGCAGCTAGTCGGGGGGAAGGACTCATACATGCTGGGCAACATCATAGTTGACCAGGTACAAAAAGTCCGCAACTGGCCTTTGGCTTCTGCATTCAGTATGGTCATAACATTGAT
>CAJOQA010000155.1 GCA_905236465.1 uncultured Treponema sp. | reverse complement strand
TGAACAAGGCCCTGATGGATGCGACTGGACTGAGCGATACAATACTTTTGCACTGCCTGCCTGCCGTAAAAGAACAGGAAGTTACCGAAGAGGTATTTGAAGGCACACAAAGCAGGGTTTGGGATCAAGCTGAAAACCGCAAGCATACGATTAAGGCAATAATGCTCGCTCTTATAAAATAAGGAAGCCTGAGGAAGGATTTATGAAGAAGGTTATAATCGCATTTATGCTCGCAGCATGTATGGCTTTTTCTGTCTTTGCACAGGAAGAATCTAAATCAGAAAAGAAAATCTGGGATCATGGGGACAACGTTTCTGAACTCTCATACCAGAGCGTTCCTGTATTCAAGATTCTCGATCAGGCGGATGCTTATATTATTTACTATGAAAAGCAGGGCCTGGACATTGGTCAGATTGCAGTTCCCAAGGCTTGGTTCAAGAACGGTCTTGACCGCAAGTTAGACTTCCGCACAAAACCTGCTGGTATGGGTTCCTACATGACAGTATTGTACAAGGGCGGAGACCTTTACAAGATTCTGCTGACTGTAAACCCCAGCCGCTTAGATCCAGTGTGGGGAGTTGCTCCTAACGGAACTAAAACAGAAGTTTCTGCTGATACACAAACTATCGATATTAAATTCTAACCTTTTCACATTTTAATTCTAAAAAAGCCGGGACTGTTTTTAAAGTAGCCTCGGCTTTTTTGCACTATACAAGGAAAATATCATGCTTCTCCTAACAAAAGAGCAGACTGACTCTTTCTCTTCTTTTATAAACAGTCACGAAACATTCATAATTGCAGGCCACAAGGAACCTGATGGGGACTGTGTAGCTAGCAGTCTAGGGGTTTCTTTCATATTGAAAAACAAGGGTAAACCCTACATCCTATTGAACGCAGGTCCATTTAAGCGGACAGAAATAAAACAGTACGCAGACACCTTTACTGCGACACTCCCCTTTATGACACAAGATGAAAGGGACAAATGCGGTCTGATAATTGTTGACTGCTCAGAACTTTCAAGACTTGGCGAAATTGACGGGGATTTAAAAGGTTTCGACACATTTATAATAGACCATCACAAAACAGCAGACTCTTCAAAAGAAAACACAATTATAGATCCTACAAGTCCAGCAGCATCTCTTTTGGTGCAGCAGCTATTTGAGGCAGTAGTGGGAAAACCCAGCAAAGAAGAAGCAAAAATTCTTTTCTTTGGGCTAAGCACTGATTCAGGTTTTTTTCGCTACTTAAACGAAAACGATGCCCAAGTCTTTAATGCGGCCTCCCGCCTAGTAGAAGCAGGCACATCTCCACGAGACACATATCAGGACATGTCAGGTGGCAAAGCCTGGTCTACCAGAAAATTATTGGGCATTATGCTAGACCGTGCAGAAAGATACTGTGGGGGAAAACTTGTAGCTACCTATGAAAAGATGGAGGACACCCGACGCTACGGGCAAGAAGGAAGGGACAGCGATGCCCTGTACACCCTGATGCTTGCCGTTGATGGGGTAGAAGCAGTCCTTTTCCTTAGACAGGAAACAGAAAACTCCTGCACCGCGGGCTTTCGGTCAAGAAAAAGTTGCGATGTAAGCGCTATAGCCTCAAAGTTTGGTGGCGGCGGACATAAAAATGCCTCTGGTGCCAGCATAGAAGGCAGGGTTGAAACCTTGTTGCCAGCGATTATAAAAGAGTTTTCAAAAGTCCTTTAAACAAGAGCTACATCTTGCAAAAAAAAATTTTTCTTGTAAATCTGTAAAGATTTTTAAAAGAAAAAAAAGGAATCTTGTATTTTTGTAAAGAATTTTGCAAGAAAAGAAATTTTTCTTGCAAAATAAACAAGTTTTCCTGCATATTTTTCTCCAAAAAAAGTAAAAATCTACAAAAATTCTTCTTGGCACACTTATTGCTATAAGTTTTTCGAGGCTCTTTTAAGAAGCTAAAAAAAATAATTCACTGGAGAGAAAAGTATGAGCAAAGAAGAAATCATCGAAAAGACATTGGAACAAGTTGCAGCAAAAAAAATGAGCAAGGAGGCAGGAGCCTGGGTTTTAATAGAGCTTGTTTACAAAAACAAGGGAACCTATAACCTGTCAAACTTTACAAGCGACAGCATTCACGAACTGATTTTATCTGCATTTTACAAATTTACCCAAATCTTTGATGAATGTAGCACTGTTCAGCAAGTTTTAGAAAACATGTCAAGAATTCTAGCCACCACCATACAAGTTTGGAAGCGGTCAAAAGCAAAAGATTACTTAAACACAAAAAGCATCAACTACATGCTTTCAGAAAGCTATGAAGAAAGCAGTAAACAATATGAAGGAACAGAATTTGAATGTAAAAGCCTAGAGGGAAGTGAAATAAATCAGGCTATAATAGATTTTAAGCAGTATTCTGAAAATTATGTTAAAAATAAATTGTATAAAATACATAAAAAGGGGGATTGTGAGGTTTTTCAAAAAAAATATGAAAAACTTAGAAAAGAAGCTGTTCTTATTTTAACCTTAAAATCCGCCTATTACATGACAGATGAAATGCTAAATCAGGTAAGTGCACTTACAGAAATTCCCTATGCAAGATTAAAAGAGTATTGCGCACATATTCTTTCCCTGATTGAAAAGAAAATAGGTCGCAGGGAAAGCTGCATAAAAACAAGGAATAAATCCTATTTCTTTCATAACAGATACATGTTCACAAAAGACTACGTAGACAGAAATTCAGCTTTAGCACAACTTATCTCAAGAAAATACATAAGCAGGACAAATAGCTGGGAAAAAAACAATATAAAACTCAATACAAGCAGGATGAGCCCTGTTCCTTCAAATAGGATAATTGCAAAATTATTGAATACAACTGAAAATCACATAGGCTACGTACTCATGGAGGCTAAAAAAAATGTGGACAAGCTAAAAATTTCACACTATAATCAAGTCTATGAAAATTTATTTGGCAAGTGGAAATGTAAATAAAAAAAGGGAAATGTCAGAGATTTTTCCCAACCACACAATTATAACACCAAAAGATCAGGGCATAAGCTTTAATCCAGTTGAAAATGGTAAGACTTTTTATGAAAACAGCATAATTAAGGCAAAAGCCCTTTACGATATAACTTTAAGCCCTGTCATTGCAGATGATTCTGGGATTTGTGTGGATGCACTTGACGGAGGACCTGGTATCTACTCTTCCCGGTATGGTGGGCCTGACTTCATGCAGGGAAGACCTGACGGGGAAAAAACAAGCCAAGAAGACCAAAACAGAATGCTTATAGAACAGGTAAATGCTGTTTTAAAAAGTGGCATTGACACTTCAATAAATAAAAGCCAGGGTCTCTTTCCAAATGGGCCTAGAAGTTGCAGGTACGTTTGTGCCATGGTCCTTTACTTAGGACCTTCCCGCATTTTTGTGGCCCAAGAAACTATGGAAGGAATCTTAATTGACAAAATAGAAGATGCAAGGGGGACTGGTGGCTTTGGATATGATCCCCTTTTCTTAATTCCTGGATTAGGCAAAACAGCGGCAGAGTTGACCCCTGAGCAAAAAAATTCCATAAGCCACAGGGGCAAGGCAGCAAGGGTAATACAGGGTATGGTCAAAAATATTTCTGATTTTGACGAAAGGGAGGGTGACAAGTAAAAAAATTTAATTTTTTTGTAAAAAATGTTAAAGTTTTTTATCTGACGTTCCGAAAAACTATATTGAAGTATCATGGTTGCTCAACTTCGTAGAAGATAACGGCCAGGACTTCATTGTAAAAGATTGCAGGTGTAGCCTTGTAATGCAAATGTAATCTTTTACAAGCAGGCAGAAAGGATTTTGCCTGTGCACATTCCATGGAGGAAAAAATTATGGTAATCAACCACAACATGTCCGCAATGTTCGCCAATCGTTCTTTAGGAGTAACAGGTGTTTCTCTTCAGAAAGATATGGAAAAACTTTCTTCTGGCGAAAAAATCAACCGCGCAGGCGATGACGCTTCAGGTCTTGCTGTATCTGAAAAGATGCGCAGCCAGATCCGCGGCTTGAACAGAGCATCAAAGAATGCATCTGATGGTATCAGCTTCATCCAGACAACCGAAGGTTATCTGCAGGAAACAACAGATATCATCCAGAGAATCCGCGAACTCTCAGTTCAGTCTTCTAACGGTATCTACACTGCTGAAGACCGCATGCAGATTCAGGTTGAAGTTAGCGCACTAGTTGCTGAAGTAGACCGCATTGCTTCACACGCACAGTTCAACGGCATGAACATGCTTACTGGACGTTTTGCTCGTGAAACAGGTGAAAACAGCGTAACTGCTTCTATGTGGCTCCACATTGGTGCAAACATGGATCAGCGCGTTCAGGTTTTCATTGGTACAATGACAGCAGCAGCTCTTGGTGTACGCGAACTTGGAACAGAAGAGATTTTAACAATTGCAACACCGGAAGATGCCGACCGCGCAATCGGTACACTTGATGAAGCTCTGAAAAAGATCAACAAACAGCGTGCTGATCTTGGTGCATACCAGAACCGCCTTGAATATGCTGTAAAGGGACTTGATGTTGCCGCTGAGAATACTCAGGCATCTGAATCAAGAATCCGCGATACAGATATGGCTTCACAGATGGTAGAGTTCACCAAGAACCAGATACTCACACAGGCAGGAACTGCTATGTTGGCTCAGGCTAATGCACAGTCTCAGACAGTCTTGTCATTATTGCAATAGTGTGGTATACTGATCAGTAGACATAGAAAGTGAGGGAAGCGCTTTTGCTTCCCCTACTTTCAGCCTGCTGACTGTGCGGATTTTTTGTGCTCTCTTAGAAGTTCTTTTATTTAAATCCGTTTTTACAGTTGTATTTTGTTTCTCGTTTAGAAGAAACTTTGTTCTTTGAAAACCGCTTTCCATAAGTTTGTGACGGCATGGATTGTTGGTAAAGTTTTTATTTTACGAACAATTCCTGCTGTGGGAGTCTAAACCGGCGGCCAGGGGCGCAATAACTGGCTACGCTCGCACAAACCCATCAGGCGTAGGGCAAGAAGCCTTACGTAAGAGAATCATGGAGGGCATGAAATTATGGTTATTAATCACAACATGAGTTCAATGTTCGCAAATCGCGAACTTGGCGTAAACAACGCTTCTTTGCGTGGCAACATTGAAAAACTCAGCTCTGGAGAAAAAATAAACAGAGCTGGCGATGACGCTTCAGGACTTGCAGTATCTGAAAAGATGCGCAGCCAGATCCGCGGTTTGAATCAGGCTAACAGAAATGTCAACAATGGTATTTCTTTTATCCAGACAACAGAAGGATATTTGCAGGAAACTACAGACATTCTTCAGAGAATCCGCGAACTTTCTGTACAGTCTGCTAACGGTATTTACACTGATGAAGATCGTATGCAGATTCAGGTTGAAGTAAGCCAGCTTGTAGCTGAAGTTGACCGCATTGCATCACATGCACAGTTCAACGGAATGAATATGCTTACTGGACGTTTCGCCCGCGAAGGCGTTTCAGGACAGGAAATGTGGTTCCACGTTGGTGCTAACATGGATCAGCGCTTGCAGACTTTCATTGGTACTATGACCGCACAGGCTCTTGGTCTCCGCGGCACACAGGGTACAGATGAGCAGCTCAGCATTTCTACTCCAGAATCTGCTAACATGGCAATTGGTACAATTGACAATGCTTTGAAGCAGGTAAACCGCCAGAGAGCAGATCTCGGTGCTTACCAGAACCGCTTTGAAATTGCTTCAAGAGGTATCGCTGTTGCAGCAGAAAACACTCAGGCTTCTGAGTCCGTTATTCGTGACACAGATATGGCTTCTCAGATGGTTGAATACACAAGGGATTCTATCCTTACCCAGGCAAGCACAGCAATGCTCGCTCAGGCAAACAGCCAGTCTCAGAATGTCCTAGCTCTTCTTCAGTAGGAGAAGTGCAGCATAAAATCGTAGTAGTTTGTTTTAAGAGATAGCTGGATGTCATCTTTTTGGCAGACTAATACGTAAGAGGGAGGAGGGGTGCGCCCCCTTCCCCTCTCTTTTTTTTCAGGAGGAAACTTCCATGAATACAATAAGTACGATTGGCAAGACTATGGCCATGGATGGCCGAGCTTTCTTCAACACCAAACCTTCTGTACAAAAAGTGCATGAGGTTAAGGCTCCTATTACAATGCCGCAGGGTGCTGCAGAAGTATCAAAGACATTAGCCGCAAATCTTGCAGAAACAAAGGAAACCGTTCAGAACATCCAAAAGGTATCTGATTTGGTTTTAGGACATAAACTTCAGTTTAATATAAATCAAGAACTGGGGAAGGTTATAGTCGAAGTTATTGACCCTGAGACCAATAAGGTTATAAGGGAAATTCCGTCAGAGGATCTTCAGAAGATTCAAATTCAGATGAAGAGGGCCATTGGCTTAGTCTTTGACGAAATGATTTGACTTTACCTAAAAAATTAGGAAGCATAACGGGATTATGGCAGACGGAATAAGCATACCCGGAGTTACGGACAAATACAAAACCAATGATCTCGTTGACTCTTTAATGGAAGTTGAACGCATCCCTTTAAAGCGTGAGCAAAAGCAGCTCGAGGCTTATAAAAGCCAGCAGGATGTTTGGCGGGGGGTAAATACCCGTATGACTTCTCTTAGAGAAAGTGTAAAATCCCTTTACTCCTTTGAAAACCCCTTTAATAACAAGTTGGCATCCTCATCTGACGAAAATGCAGTTACAGTAAGTGCTGACAGGGATGCAGAATATGGGCAGTTCCAACTTGACGTACTGAATCCTGCTGAAGCAGATAGATTTATCAGTGGCAAACTTGATAAGGATTTTCGTGTAGAAGAGGGAAAGTATGTCTTTGAAGTTGGCGGTAAAAGTTTAGAATTCAATTGGAAAGGCGGAAAGCTTGCTGATTTTGTTTCTGCCCTAAACAAACGTGGCAACGGTTTAGTAAAAGCAACTATAATAGGGATTACTAAGAATGAAAAGGCTTTGGTTTTAGAAAGCCTTAAAACTGGGGAAGTGAATAGGCTTATTTTAAAAGATAAGGCCTTGGATTTTGCAACCTCAATAGGCATGGTGTCTCCTGTAAAAGCAGAGACTACCCCCTTAGCATCCTCCATTGATTCTTTTAGCGCACCTTCGGATATAGTAAATGAACAGCTTCCAGTTCAAGAAGGTCTACCAGAAATTTCAAAGGATAACGTAACTTACAAAGATTCAAAAATAACCATACCAGCCCGTAGCGGTGTGGAGATTCCCTTAAACGAAAGTTTAAAAAGTGGCGAAGACACTAGAATAGAGTTTTCTTTTAACACAAAAGAGACAAGCGATATTACGGTAGCCTTAAACAATGCCCGCTTGAGCCCACAATTGCCCGATCCAGGTTTTATTACCTTTAAGGGTATAACTGTTCAAAACGAACAAAGTGACACTACCCTCTCCGTAGCTGCTGGAAGTTTAACAGAGCCCTTAAACCCTGTAGATATAGATTCATATGTTTTTATAAAAAATGCCGACGGAAGTGAAACGGAGCTTCCAGAGTCAGCCTTTACAAGAGATGAGAATACGGGAGAAACAAAGGTTTCTTTTTCTCTAAATGATTATCCGGGAGCACAGGGAATCATACTTCGTAATAGCAATACGGGAAAAGAGATATCTGTCTCAATGCCACAAACCTATGATGCAGCTAAAAATATTGGCTTTACACCCAACAATCCTATTGCTACAGCAAAAGATGCAAAAGTAAAATATGAAGGAATTACAATCACACGCCCCTCTAACGATATAGACGATCTTGTTCCTTCTGTAACACTGCATCTGCATGATAAAACGAATAAAACTGCAACGGTAAAAGTTCTTCCAGATACCCAAAGTGCAAAAGATGCACTTATTACGTTTATTGGCAAATACAATCAGCTTGTTGCAGAAATAAATATCCTTTCTTCTAATAAACCCGAAGTAGTCACTGAATTGGACTACTTAACAAAAGAAGAGCAGGATGCAGAAATGGAAAAACTTGGAATGTTCCAAAGCGATTTTTCCCTTACCAATAGTAAATCAACAATGCAGCGCATTATTTCTGCAAGCTACAAGTACACGGATGATGAAAATACTGAAGATTTAATTACGATGCTAAATCAGATTGGGATTTCTACCAATGCATCAGGTGGCGCTTCTGGTTACAATCCTTCTAGGATGAGGGGTTACTTGGAAGCTGACGAAAAGAAACTTGATGAGCAGTTGGAAACAAATCTTGAGCAAATAAAGAATTTGTTTGGCTATGACACTGATGGGGATCTTATAATTGATAACGGAATCGGTTACCTTTTAGACAAACATCTGACCTCTTGGGTTCAGGTTGGCGGTATAATTGCAACTAAGACTTCAGCTTTGGATACAAAAATACAGTCTTCAAACACAAAGATCTCAAATTTGGAGCGCAAACTTGACGATAAAGAAGCAGAGTTGAAAAACAAGTATTCAACTATGGAAGGAACCTTAAATAGTTTGGAAAGTCAGCAAACTACGATTACTAATTTTACAAACGCTAATAGCAATAAGAAATAATAGAAGGAAAAAAGGATGCAGCTAAAAATAAACGGTGAAAATGTCGATATTACTTTAGAGGATGAAAAAACAGTTGGGCAGGTCTTGAAGGCTTTTGAAGAAGAGGCTGCAAAGAATTCTGCTACAACGACAAATATAAATCTTGATGGGAAGGATATAAGCGCTGACGAGTTTGATACAATCCTTGATTTGCCACTAAAAGATGATACAGTTATAGATTTAACTGTAGTTTCAGAAATTGCTCTTGCTGAAAATTTTAGGATGTCAGCTGAAAATTTTAACGGTTTGCAAAAAAAACTTTCAGAAATCAGCTTTCTATTACAAAGCGGAAAGGATTCTGAAGCAGGGAAAATAATTGCTTTTTTGGCAGATGAAATTGATATTTTTCTACATACAAGCCGGTTGGCAAGACTATTTCCTACCCTATATGCAAAGGTTTCCATTGATGGAAAGGATGTAAACGCTTTTTTTGAAGAATTTATGCCTTTCCTAAAGGATTTAGAAGAAGCTCTTGAAAATAAGGATACCGTTACCGTGGGAGACTTGGCGGAATATGAGATAAGTCCAAGGCTAAAACAAATAGCTGATTCCTTACAAGGCATTTAGTGGAGAGTAAAATGGAAGGAACAAACTTTCTTGGTTTTGATATGAATGCAACAAACCCCAATAGTTCTACAGCTTTGGGCTTTGTTATTAAAGTGCTGATTGTCATAGTTGTTCTCGTTTTAATTTATTTTCTGCAAAGAAAAATTAAGCAAAAGAGAATGTCCCCTGAGTGGTTGGAAGCTCAAAAAAACAAAGAAACAAATATCAAGAATGTGGCTAATCTGGCAAAAAATGCAAATCTTACCAGCACGGAAAAAGCCTTGCTTTGGGATATGTGCCATAGGTTTAAGGCAAAAAATATTGAATTCTTGGTAAAAGACGAAGATGAGATGAACAAGTTGCTGAAACAAGAATATGATGTTCTTGCAGCTAAAAACAATCAAAATGAAATCGCAAATTTCTTTTCACTTTATTTTAAATTAGAAAAGGTTCGTTTTTCTTCAACCTCAATCAGCACGACATCTTCCCTTGCAGAAGGTCAAGAGTTTACATATAAGGATGCAGATGGTTATGAATGGCAGTTAAAGCTTATTTCAAACTCATCAAATGGACTTTATATTGAAATTCCTAAAATGCTTGCTTCTAGTGACAAAAAACCGGCCCCACTGGCAAAATTCATACTGAACTTTACACTAAAGGGCTCTTCTAGTTACAGTTTGCTTACCAGGGTTATTCGGTATGACCAAGACAAGCAGGGAAACAGTATACTTGTAGCCTCTTCAACAAATACGCTTAAGCCTATTCAACGCCGTATGTCTAAGCGTATGAAAGCAGATTCCCTTTGTACATTTTCTGCGGTAAAAAAACTTGAAGAAAAGAAGGGTGCTACTGATTTTGAAATTCTTGAAAAAAAGTATGAGGGTGAGTTGCAGGATGTTTCATCTTCTGGTTGCAGAATTTCTTGCGGATTGCCAATTAAGCAAGGGCAGTCCTTGTATATAGAATTTGAGATTACAAAGGGGGAACCCCTAAGTGCAATAGGAACAATTGTTATGACAAAGAAATCTCTTGATGGAAAAACATTCATTCTTCACATCAAATTTGTCGAAATTGATATTGCAGTAAGAAATAAAATTTATGCTTATGCGTATGGTTATTTGAATGAATAGGGAGGAATTTTAACGCTTAAAGTTGTATCTTTTTTCTAACATCTTGTTTTAAATTGCTTTTTGCGTTATCCTATTGAATTATGAAGGTTCTTGAAATTAAGTCAATTTCAAAAGAGGAAAGTTTTATTTATTATATCAACCGGTATAAGGGTATGGCAGTATTGGAAATTTTATCTAATCAGGTAGAAATTCCTGTTACGTTTGCTATAGAAACAAGTCCTTTTAGCAAAAAAACAATTGAAATAGGTGCTCTTCCAAATGACTTGAACTATCCTGTTATGCCGGTACAAAAAGCACTAAGGGAATACATACTTACTATCGATAAAAGAGGGGTTTTACCACAATCTTAAGGATTTTTTAATGACTTTCCACACAAAATCAGCTGAAGAAACCATTGCTTTAGGTAAGAAGATAGGAGAAAAACTGCAGCCAGGTGATGTAATTGCAATGACAGGCACTTTGGCTGCAGGAAAAACAACAATAACCAAGGGTATAGCCCAATCTTTAGGAATCTCAGATGATGTTACCAGCCCTACTTTTTGTTTAATAAGCGAATACGAAGGGACTAGGATGCCACTCTACCACATGGACGTTTACCGGTTGGATGGGGAAGAGGATTTCATAAATCTAGGTGTGGACGATATGTTGTATGGAAAAGGAGTCTGCATAATAGAGTGGAGCGAAAAAGTCAAAAAGCAATTACCAAAAAAAACAATTTATCTGACTATAACCCCTCTTGAAGGTTCTGCTGCTAATGAAAGAGAGATAAAAATAGAGAACTGGAAGGAAGAATTATGAAAGCTTTGGCAATAGACTGCGCAGTATCAAAAATAAGTGTAGCTGCAAAAAATGAAAACTTTTTAGTAAAAACGGTACTTGATATAGGAACACGACAATCAGAAAAATTATTGCCAACTATAGATTATGTTTTAAAAGAAGTAGGTCTTAGCCCTAAAGACTTGGACTACACCTGCCTTACGCTTGGTCCTGGAACTTTTACAGGGCTTAGATTAGGGCTAAGTACCCTCAAGGCCTTGACTCTTGCTAATGGAACTCCCCTTTACGGTATTCCTTCATTAGATGCTTATGCTTGGCCCTACAAAACTTCCCTTGAATCTGTATTAAGTTTAATTATAGCAAAAGAAGATGAATACTTTTATTCCTTTTATAAGGGAGGAAAGAAACTTACAGATGAAGATGATAGGGAAATAGAAGAAATACTAAAACAAGTTAATCCAGAACTTCCCCTGCTTGTTTGTGGTCAGGGAGCTAAAGATTTTGTAGAATCAGTGCAAGAAAGAGCCCCTTTATATACAGTTCACGCTTTTCTTCCTGAAAATGATGCCTGCGATGCTCTTTTTGAAATAGCAGAAAAAATGATACATGAAAAAAAGAGCCCACTCCAAGACTATGACGGCCCGCTTTATGTTCGCAAAAGCGAAGCAGAAATAGTTTTGGAGCAGAAAAAATCACTTACTTCAAATTAAGAACAGATTTCAATACATCTTCCGAGGGCTGTTGAGCAGCAGCCTTATTCTCGTTTTGAATAGCTTCAAAAACTTCTTGGCGGAAAACTTTTACGTTTTTAGGAGCTTCCACCCCTATCTTTACGAAGTCTCCATGGACTTCGATAATGGTGATAGTTATATCGCTCCCTATCTTTATTTTTTCATC
>CAJOQA010000154.1 GCA_905236465.1 uncultured Treponema sp. | reverse complement strand
TTTATGCGCGCATTTGCTTTCTAGATGAACGCCGTTTTTTTTCATCGCCTGCCTATTATGTATAAGGCATCGTAAGAGGAAGATGAACCGCTCTTATTTTATAAAAGTATAAAAGAAGCCGATGGAGGGGCATACTCTCCATGTGTTAAGATAATGGGCAACATACGGTGCAATTTCCTCATCACCCTTATATTCTGCCTTGCCCCTGTATGTCGCATCGAGATTCATGAGCAGGCCAAAATTGTCAGAAAGATTAACCAGCATATTCACGCTTCCGCCGTAAGATGTGTATTCATATTTTTCAATTTTATCAATAAGGCCAAGTGTTCCATAAAAACCAATAAAGCAATAATCATTATGTATGGGTGTAAGACCTAGAGAAGCAATCCAGCTGAAACGTACAGAATCATCTTCAACGGCTTTTATAAAATCCCAGTTACAATTGGTTTTGAAAGCCACAATATTAAAATTCCCGATGATGTACGCTGATATTCCTGCTGGAATGGGTGTGTTGTACTTGTCCTTGTGGTTGGAACTTGTATTGAGCGTAAATGGCGCATTTGCTCCCACTGCAATGGAGCCAAGCATAGTTTTGTTTTCGCTTTTTTTCTTCCTGATTTCCTTCTTTTTTTGCGCCTTTGCCTTGGCCTCCTGCTCTTTTTCCCGTTCTATCCGTTCTTTTTCCTGGGCACTGCTTTCATCTTCTTCTGTAATCAGGTCATTGGAATCTTGCAATGCGTCCAACGTTGAGTCGCTTTCTTCGCCGCCAAATGCTTGTAAAAGTTGATTCTCCATATCTGTCTCTGGCTGTGAATCATCGCTTTCTTCTGCATATATAAAACAGAAAGTACCAAGCACACATATAAGTAGCATAGACAGTATTTTTTTCATTTTGCATCCCCCTCTAAAATTTAAAATTCTTCGTTTGCTAGTGCGGCTTCAAGTTCTTGTTTCGTAATGTCGTACTCTTCAATTTTTTCCAGCAACTGCTTTCCGCTGCTGGCGAACTCTGTAGTAACAGAATCATGGCGGACGATGACACGTTCGCTTGCTAGAAGCAGATCAAGGAAATTCCTTGCGCTTTCTCCTGCCGCATTTGTATAAACGTATTCCTCCCCATTGAAAGCGCAGCTCCATTTTTCTGTCGAATAGTTTTTAGACAGCATACTTCCGTCGCCTTTTATATCATAAGAGCCATCAGCTTTGTCTCCCCAGCAAACGCCGGCACGCACAAAAGAAATATTAGGCTGCTCGTAGCCTTTTGAATATCCGATAAAGAGGCATTTGCCGTCTTTATTCTGATTTACGAATGTAAAATTAATCCTTGTCTCGGAAGATTCCTTCTGTAAGCTCGAGTAACAAATCCAAACATTAGGAAACTCGCCCTCTGATATGGATTTTAAGAAAAAGGGCTCTCTCATTTTTACCAAGGTCTTTCCGTCTGCATAGATTATAATTTCCAATGCTGTGTAAAAATCTGTGATATTCAGATATTTCTGTCTTCTGTAGATTGCTTCAATGCCCTCGTTTTTCTGGTCTGTTCCTGCAAGATTTTCTTCTGGAAACTCACCGTAACGCCTATGCAGAAATTGCAGTGTCGGTGTTTCTTTATATTCATCTTCAGCTGCATATAAGCGGTTTTTATCAGTAAAATGCAGCCATGTTTTATTGACATAGGGTTTTCCGCCATGCGGGATAAAAACCTCATGATAGCTGTTTCCCCAGCCTTGCTCGTAAGATCCTATAAAATAGTTGCTTCCCTTTCCTGTTATGTCCCAACCGGTTTCCTTTCTGATAGTCTCAAGCCTTGTTCCCCAAGGAAAGCCTTCGTATCCATAGTGAGGGTCTGAAGAACCACGCGTGCCATACCCTGTCGGCGGCCCCATGATGGCAAGGTATTGAGAAGTACTGCACCCTGCAAGTACCAGTCCAACCAATGCGAATGTAAGCAAAAGAATTTTTTTCATAGTTCACCTCCTGTTAAAATTCTTCATTAGCTATAGCTGCATCAATTTCTTTCCAAGTGATGCCGTATTCAGCCATTTTGTCCAGTAGGCCTGCTGTCTGGAATCTGCGGCTCAAGCCGTCTCTACGGACTGCCACACTGTCACTTTTCCGTATAATATCTACAAGCCAGCGGGCACCATCTTTTGGATTCCATGCGTAATAAAAAAACTGTGTTTCTGATGCATTCAAAAAACATTTTAAGTCGTACCCCTCCAGTTCTTTAGAAACGGTCGTTCCATTGTTGCCTTTTATATCGTAATTTCCCCCATTGTTTTCCCACCCATTACTTTCTGTCCAATGAATACCTGAAATAACTTTGCTGTTTGCAGGGTTTACCGCTTTCTGGTATCTGATGAATAGCATCCTTGAATCTGAACTGTTTACCGTAAAAACATAGACTTTTGCTCCCCCAAAATCGTCATTATAAGTCTTCACTTT
Source organism: uncultured Treponema sp. (assembly GCA_905236465.1). GTDB lineage: Bacteria > Spirochaetota > Spirochaetia > Treponematales > Treponemataceae > Treponema_D. Next base: position 1,063 of record CAJOQA010000154.1, on the reverse strand, counting down.
CCACGCACTGTTTGAAGCACTTTGCGTTGTCTTTACAGGGGTGCTTGTAGCTGGCGCTGCAGGTGCTGGGGCTGGTACTGCGGTTGCGGCGGGGGTAGCTTTTTTTGCCGTCGGTGTGCTGCTTGTTTTTCTCTCGCCTTCTGCGCCTTGGCGCCGCTGTTTTAGATAATCGTCTTTTTTTATGGTAGCTCGGGAAATGGCAAAAAGCTCGCCGGACTCCACATCAATAACACGGGCGTTGATTATAATCCTGTCTCCCAAATCTCTCAGCGTTCCGTAGCACACAAAATCTGCGCCTGCAATCATACCGATGGATTTTGCGGTTAGTTCATTTACAAGGCCGCTTGCCTGAAACTTTTGCTCGTTCAGAATCGCTTCCAAATCTGCACGTTCAACAATCGAAATTTTATCTGTTTTGAACATGGCTACGGACAGTTCATCAGTAACATAGTCTTCCGTCAGGACATTTTTGTATTCCGTCGTGAGCGGCAAAAATGCAAAGCGAGGCTTATTGCCTTCCACCGATTTTGTCAAGTCGGCAGCCATGTCAGCCAGTTCGTCCGCAAGCGAATTTCTTATTCCTACCGAAAGCGACTGTCCTTTATTTGCTAGTTTTTGTCCTGCATACGAAATGATGCTGTATATGTTCCAGTCATACAGCGTCGTGGTAATGTTTCCTTTGGAATTTGCTGCTATAAAAATCGACAGGTTGGAAACAGAGCCGTCTCTTTCGCGCTTTGCATCCGAATATTGTTTGCCAGTCTGGTAAATTCCCTGTTTGTTAAAATCACCATAACGGCTCGAAAGACTTTGTGCGTTCAAGTCATAGGAAGCCAGTGTTTCTGATACGAAAAAAAGATTTCCCCTATAGTAATGGAATTGAAGCGCTGTAACGTTCTTGTCTTTGGAGGTTACCTCGTATGCATCAACAGATACCGAATACAGCTTGTTTGCATATTCTTTGCTCTTTAGCGTCAGTTTATAGCCAGCCCGCTTTGCATCTTCTACAGAAGACCCCCAAGACAGTTCTTTGTACCCCTGTTTAGAATTGATTGTAACACCA
>CAJOQA010000153.1 GCA_905236465.1 uncultured Treponema sp. | reverse complement strand
GGGGATGCAAGCCAGCTTGCTTTTTCTGTTAAGGCTGATGGGGGAAAATATCTTGTTTTTGTGAATGCCTCAAATAAAAAGTTTACGTTTAAAACAGACGTGAATATGTCTAATGCAAAGATTCTTGTAGATAAGAATCATGCTTCAAGTAAGTTTCTTTCTTCTTCAGATGGAATAAAAGTTAGCAAGAAAAAGATAAGTCTTGATGCTTTGACAGCAGCTGTTCTTTTTGTTAAATAGTTACTTTTGGGGGTAAAAGCCCCCTTGTAAGATATTTTGTAAAGTTCGTACCATAAATTAAGTCTATGGTAACAGGAGGAAAATTATGAAAAAGATTGTATCTTTACTGGCTGTGGCTGCAGTATTTACTTGTGCAAGCGCATTCGCAAAAAAGGTAAACCTTACCGTTTGGGAATCTGATGGTTCAGAAAAAGCCTATATTGAATGGGCAATTAAAGAGTACAAGAAAACTCACAAGAATGTTAAGATTAAGTATGAGCCTGTTTCTTCTACAGATGCAAGATCTAAAATAGAACTTGACGGACCTGCTGGAGTTGGTGCAGATGTTTTTGTTGCCCCTCACGACCACATTGGTGCCTTAGTAAACGGTGGACACGTTTTAGAAATTACTGATAAATCTTATATGTCTTCTTTTATTTCTGCTGCTCAAAATGCTTCTAGCTATAAGGGAAAGGTTTACGGTCACCCACTTGCAATTGAAACTTATTGTCTTTTTTATAACAAGAACTTAGTAAAAAATCCTCCAAAGACCTGGGATGAAGTAATTGAGTTTGCAAAGAAGTATAATGATAAGAGTCAGAATAAGTATGCACTTGTTTGGGAAGTAGGAAACGCTTACTATGACATTATCTTTATGTCTTCTTTTGGTGCCCAGCTCTTTGGACCTACTGGAAGTGACCGTCATCAGCATAATATAAATTCAGAAGCTGCAATCAAGGGACTTACATATTTCCAGAATCTTCGCAAACAAATTCTTGATGTTCCAGCTGCCGACATGACAGGTGATTTCTGTAGTTCTGCATTCTCTGAAGGTAAAGCTGCAATGATAATAGCTGGTCCTTGGAAGACAGCAGATTTCCAGTCAGCTGGAATTAAGTTTGGAATTACAACTTTGCCAGAATTCCCAGGTCAGGGAAAACCTGCAACTTCATTCTCTGGTGTTCGCCTTGCATTTACATCAGCTTATTCAGAGCATCCTGAAGAAGCTGAAGAGTTTGCAAAGTTTCTTACTTCAAAAGAAAATCTTTCTAAGCGTTTTGAACTTACCAAACAGATTCCACCACGCAAAGACATTTCAACCAATGACCCTTTAAGCAATGGAATTCTTTCTCAGACTCGTTATGCTGTTCCAATGCCAACAATTCCTCAGATGAACACATATTGGTCTGCAATGGGTTCTGCTTACGGCGGAATTTGGGATGGTGATGATGTAAAGACTGACCTTGATGCCGCTGCAAAGGCAATGGAAAGTGCAAAATAAAAATTAAATGATGCAAGGGCAGACGTTACTTTTTAGTTTCGCCTGTCCTTAATTTTACAGGAGTTATAAATGGATATTTCAAACAGTTTAGCCCGAAATGCAAAAACAGCTTCTTGCTGTTTTATGGGAATGGGGCAGTTTGTATTCTTAAAGCAGAGACTTCGCGGTCTTCTTCTTATGGCATTTGAGATTCTGATAATCCTTGCTTTTACACCTGTCTTTAATTGTGCCTTTCCTAAAGCTATATATGGTTTTATTACTTTGGGTTCTCCTAAGCCAGAAGGAACTCCCATAAAATATTTGGATCATTCTATTTTTATGATGATTGAAGGAATTTTTGTTCTTATAATTCTGGCAATTTTTGCCTTTATTTATGTAGCTCAAATTCGTCAGGCAAAAAAAGATGGTGAAAAAATAATCAAGAAAAATCATTTTCCTTCTATGGCAGAAACACGTAATGAACTTTCTTTAACAGCTTTTCCTATTTTGGGTGTAGCTCCTTCAATTTTAATGATTTCGATTTTTACAGTTATACCCCTTTTCTTTTCAGCCCTTGTTGCTTTTACAAACTATTCATCCCCTGATCATATTCCTCCCAAAAATCTAGTTGATTGGGTTGGTCTTGAAAACTTTAAGACACTTTTTTTAGGTTCTAGTGGAATAGGCGGTGGCAGTGACTGGCCTGCTGCCTTTGCCCGCGTTGCTGTTTGGACTGTGATTTGGGCAGTATGCGCAACTTTTACTTGTTTCTTTGCAGGCTTCTTTTTTGCGGTTGTTCTTCAGGATAAAAGAATTAAGCTACCAAAACTTTACCGCACTATTTTTATTCTTCCCTACGCAATTCCCCAGATGCTTTCCCTTTTTATGTGGGCAAACCTTTTGAACGGAACTATGGGACCTATAAACAGAACTATGCAGCTGTGGGGAATAATACGGCAGTCAATTCCTTGGCTTACAAATCCTACCACAGCAAAAATAACTTTGATTTTAGTAAATATTTGGATAGGATTCCCCTATTCCATGATTCTTATAACTTCTACAATGACTTCAATTTCTAAGTCTATGTATGAGGCAGCAGAAATTGATGGTGCTAATAAGTGGCAGCAGTTTAAGAGCATAACTTTGCCAATGGTAATGTATCAGTTGCGCCCGATTTTAATCATGCAGTTTGCCGGAAACATAAATAACTTTGGTGCTGTCTTCTTCTTAACAGGTGGCGGACCTGCTCTTATGTCTGGTATGGATAACTTAAGCATTTCAACGCAAGCAGGTTCAACAGACCTTTTGATTTCATGGATTTACAAACTTACCATGAATTCAAATCAATACAATGTTGCATCTGTTCTTTCAATTTTAGTCTTTGCAGTTCTTGTGCCATTTGCCCTCTACAACTTTACTCGCACAAAGTCATTTAAAGAAAGTGAAATCTAAGGAGAAAAAGAAAAATGTT
>CAJOQA010000152.1 GCA_905236465.1 uncultured Treponema sp. | reverse complement strand
GCAAGAGCCTGCAAAAAACGCTTATGAATAGGCCAGACCTGATTGCACAAGCGAGATTGACGGGTACCCTTAGTGCAGAAGCAGAAAAAATGATCGAAGACATTGCGGAGCATATTGACTACAAAAATGACCGCAAGCAGAAAAGAAAATTGCGGTCTATTCAGGAAAAACTGAAGCGGCAAAGCAATAAAATGGAGAATTAACATGGATTTAATTAAAACCATTGAAGAACAGCAGAAAAAGCCTGATGCAGAGCTCTTTAGAGTAGGAGATACTGTAAAGGTTCACTTTGAGATTGTTGAAGGCAAAACAAAGCGTATTCAGGTTTATGAAGGCTTGGTTCTTTGCATAAAGAATTCTGGAATTGGCCGTACTTTCACAGTACGCAAGGAAAGCTATGGTGTCGGTGTTGAACGTGTATTCCCAATCCACAGCCCCCGCATTATGAAGGTTGAGATTGTAAAACCTGGAAAGGTTCGCCGTTCAAAGATTTACTTTGTTCGTGATAAGGTTGGTAAGGCAGCTAAGATCAAGACCGATATCAGCGAGAAGGCAAACAAGCGTGTTGTAGCTTCCCGTGCAGCTGCAAAGGCCGCTGACGCAAGAGAAGAATCTCTTAAGGCAGAAATCAAGGCTGAAACAGCAGCAGAAGCAGCAGCAAACAAGAACAAGAAAAAGTAGTTTTTGGAAAGACCCAGTTTTCTGGGTCTTTTTTTATTATATTTCAACTGGGCAAAATTTATCGGAAAAAAATCCAAAAATAAAAGGAAAAAATTACAAAATTTACAGTAAATATCTCGACAAAACTTTTTTTTATGATATACTGTAATATAGCAAGGATAAGGAAATTCGGTTCTGTGCATTACCACCGGTGTTGCCTTCTTTTGATTTTGAAGAACGCGGTATGGAGACTCGTTTTACTTCCGGCATGAAGAAAACTAGCCTGTGGCAGTTACCTATTCCCCCTCTGCTTTAAACATGTCTAATAGAAAAGGTCTATTCCTGCGAGGGGTAGGATATCTGCAACGGAGCAGACCCGTTGCGTAAGGCGGACTTTTTCGAGCAATAATAATAAAAAGTATGGAGAAAAAAGAGATGGCTGGTTTGACAAAAATCAAATGTGATCAAATTACTGAGGGTGTTCGGTATACGGCTCCTGTGTTTTTTGATGATGGAGTAAACATGTTTTTGGCTGCCAATCACCCTGCAAAACACTATCATGTGGTTGCATTGGCTAGGTGGAAGATACCTTTTTTGGTAACTTCAGGAAAAAAAATGGATTCAGTTCCTGTTGCTTCAAGCGTTTCACAGATTCAGTCTGTTGATATTTCTGATTTTGATGATGACATAGGCACGCTTGAAATGCTTTAGCCAAGAAGCCCTGCTAAAAAGCGGGGCTTTTGCTTTTTTTAAATAAATCCAAAATGACTAAATGTTAGAGTAAAAAGTATCGACAATATAATAGCAAGCAGTTCTAAAACTTGTAAATGGCTTTTCGGTATCTGGAGCCGGTAAGTCTAAAGCTAAACTTTTGGAGTAAGTGAAAAGGTATGTCGGTTTCTAAAAACTCGAAAAATTCTAGGGATATAACTGCCCGAATTAGTGACCTGCAAAAAAAAATCCAGGATGATATGTATGTAAACAGCGCAATTGACCGTATTGCTTTGATAGTCAGCAGGCAGATTGTAGAAAATTCTGCACGAAGCATGACAGGTCATTCAGCTGATTATGTAGGTTGAAAAAATCCTTTATTTAAAGTACTATAATGGTATGAACAGAAACAGAGAAAGAGACAGGGACCGGCATTCAAAAAAGAAATCCGGAAATTGGAAGAACAGCAGGCGTGAAACGGGCAGTTTTTCAGCAAAAAAACAGTTCCGCCCGCCTCATTCGGTTACATTAGAGCAGATAAGGGCTGAGGAAGAGGCTATTCAGCTTTTTAAAAGTACTAATCGTCCCGTATGTGCCCACTGTGGTCAGCCAATAGTTGATATGTCTTCTGCCCTTGTAGATGCAAAAGAAGGTAAACCTATACATTTTGACTGCGCATTAGAAATTCTTTCGGACTCAGAAAAGTTAGGTGATAATGAAAAAATCATCTATATTGGAAAAGGTCGGTTTGGAATTTTGTATTTTCCCAACATTCACGATGCAAGGCATTTTGAAATCAGGAAAATAATTGAATGGGAAGATGCTAAGATAGAAAGGGCTTCTTGGCGCACTACTATGTCAGAGCTTTATTCAAGAATTAAGTGAATTTTTTTTCATTTTCTACTTGCATAGTTTTTTAAAATATTATATACTTTTTTAACCCGCCGAGCTGGTGGAATTGGTAGACACAAGGGACTTAAAATCCCTCGGCTAGTAATAGCTGTGCCAGTTCAAGTCTGGTGCTCGGCAGTGTATTAGAGCCTAGCTGATGTGTTTAGCTAGGCTCTTTTTTTTAGGCTTTGGTTTCTTCAATAAATTCATCAAAATCTTTTATAATTTTTTGTTTTAAATCCCTGGTCAGCTGGATAAGGTCACTTTTGCTTGTATCTTGAAAATTTGGGTCTTCCAAAAAGAGTTGGTAGGGTAGTATACCTAATTCATCTGCAATTTTTTGCAGGACTTCAGGGGAGGGAAAATTCTTCCCGTTTTCAACAGCGTTCAAATAATTATGACTAAGCCCAATTTTTTCAGAAAAATCAAGTTGAGAAATACCTGCCTGTGTTCGGTAGTAGCGTAAATTCTGGATGAAAAGCTGCTGAATATGTGTCATGGCTATTATTATGGCAAATCTTTACTATTTTATATTCAATGTAATACAGTTATAATAACTGTATTACAGTTGATTTAAAAGCATAAGTTGACTATACTGATTTTATGTTTTTCCTTTACATTGACCCTGGCACGGGTAGTATGTTGTTTTCTATTTTGATTGGTATAGTCAGTACCCTGATATTCTTCGGACAGCGGCTTTTTATGAAGCTGAAATTCGTCCTTTCGGGCGGAAAAGGGGCAAAAATCAGCAGTGCAAAAATTCCTTATGTTATATTTTCAGACCACAAGCGGTACTGGAATGTCTTCAAGCCCATTTGCGATGAGTTTGAGAAGCGGGGCGTTAATTTGGTGTATTGGACTTGCAGCCCCGACGACCCCGCGCTTTCAGAAAAATACGCGCATATAAAGGCAGAGTTAATCGGCGAGGGAAACCGTGCATTTGCAAAGCTCAACTTTCTGAACGCCGACATCTGCCTTTCCACCACGCCGGGGCTTGATGTCCTGCAATGGAAGCGAAGCAAGAACTGCGGCTGGTATGTGCATATTCCGCACTCGCTCGACGAGATGATGGGCTACCGCATGTTCGGGCTTGACT
>CAJOQA010000151.1 GCA_905236465.1 uncultured Treponema sp. | reverse complement strand
CAGTTTGCCCAATCCTTGATTTTTACAAATTTTTTGTATGCTCTTTCGCTCATCTATGCTTTTATTCTTGTTGTAAGAAACAATGCAATTTCAAACTTAAAGCTAAAAATAATTTTTTCATTTTTCATGGTTTGTAGCCTGATTTCGATTTTTGCTTACATCATAGGTTTTACAAAAGGAAGTACAACAGAAGTAACTGTAAGTTATGCCCTTATCTTTACCTTTATTTCTTTATCACTACTCATGTACCAAAGGTCTGTTAATCAAGTTGATTCTTTCAAACAGGCAAAGCTGTACGAAAAACTTGCCTTTATAGATATTGCGACCGGTGTTTACAATAAAACTGCCTGGTACACACTTACCGAGCAGTACGACCCCAGTAAGTCTTTGCTAAAAAACTGCTGTCTTATTATGTTTGACATGAACAATCTTAAGTACATGAACGACAAATTCGGGCATCTTTTAGGAGACAAAGTAATAGGTGTTTTTTGCAAGTGTCTGAAAGAAGCTGTTGGGGACAAGGGAAAGATATACCGTATAGGCGGGGATGAATTTTTATGTTTGTGCAATGACACCGATATATTAAAGATAAATGTTATTCTTTCTAACTTTGACAACAACGTAAAAAATCAAAAAGAAACAGAAATCCGCTTTACAGCTGCATACGGTTATAGCTTTTTTAGTCCGACTGAAAAAGAAGACTTTATAAAAGCCCACGCACTTGCGGACAAGGATATGTATAAAAACAAGCAACGCATAAAGTCTTTGCAAAACAATGCACTGTAGGGGAGCTTTTTAAAAGAGGTATAGTATGAAAAAAGGACTTTTTATTTTTTTGCTGATTTTAGCACTTATTGTTATCGCAATCCTTATTTTTGCCCTAACATCTTGCGCATCTTTTGGCAGGGCACCAAGAGGGGCTAGGCTTGAAAGGGTAAAACTTTCTCCCCACTACAAAGACGGGCACTTTGAAAACGAAGAAGAGACTGTTACCATGACTTCTAACAAGGGCTTCTTTTCTGCCATGAAAGATTTTTTGTTTACTTCTTATCCAGATACCGTACCAACAGAAGATGTCCCTTCCATAAAGACAGACTTAAACGCCATTGCTAAAGATGAAGAATGTATAGTTTGGTTTGGCCACTCATCATATCTTTTGCAAACCGCAGGTGTCCGCTTTTTAGTGGACCCCGTTTTTCTACAGTATTCTCCTGTCTCTTTTGCAAATAAACCTTTTCCTGGCTCTTCCATTTACACCCCAGACGATATGCCTCCTATTGACTACCTTGTAATCAGCCATGACCACTGGGACCATCTTGACTATAAGAGTGCAAAAGCCTTGCTTTCTAAAACAGAAAAAGTTATTCTGCCCCTTGGTGTAGGGGAAGATTTTGAATACTGGGGCTGGCCTTTAGAAAAGATAATAGAGCTAGACTGGAATGAAAGCGCGGAACTAAAAAATGGGATTCGCGTTGACTGCTTACCTTCAAGGCATTTTTCAGGGAGGGGGCTTAGAAGAGCAAAGACCTTGTGGGCATCTTTTATGGTTATCTCCCCAAAGAATACACTTTTTCTTGGCGGTGACGGCGGTTACGATGGACGCTTTAAGCGCTTTGGAGAAGCCTATACAATTGACTGGGCCATTCTTGAAAACGGTCAGTACAGCAAAGACTGGAGCCAAATTCACTGCTTACCAGACCAAGTTCTTGCGGCCGCAAAAGAGCTGAAGGCAAAACACATCCTTACCGTACACTGGGGCAAATTCTGTCTTTCTACCCACCCCTGGACAGAACCTTTGGAAAATGCCCGTAAGATGAAAGAAGCAGGATTGGACGTTGTTACCGAGCAAGTTATAGGACAGAAGTTTCCTCTGTGACTGTCTGGTGAGCCTATCACTGGAACTGGCTGACGTTACTGCTTGTTTTTAAGTCTACCCCGTTAAGCCTGATTTTTGCAGGATAGTGCTCAACATACGTTATCCTGCCATTTGTAACGCCAACCCTGACCACTACGCTATCAGTTCCGCCAGGCATGTTTTCCATTCCATTAAAAATAAAGTTACCCATTGAATAGACAATGAGGCTTTTCCCATACCATTCAGTTGGCTGAAGTACGTGGGGGTGGCTACCGAACACTATATCAGCCCCACTTTCGCAAAAGGATTGGTAGAGTTTTCTCTGCTGCTTTGAAGGCGTAAAGCGATACTCTTCCCCACCGTGAACATTTACAATTACAAAGTTACCAGCTTCCTTTTCTTTTTTTATGTCCTGTAGCAGTTCCTGGCTGTGCCAAAGAATACCGGCCCTTGTTTCTGTAGCCGTAGCGGTGACCTTTCCGTTAAAGCCAGATCTTTCTACTGGGAAAGCCCCGCAAGAAATTATTGCTATGGGAAGATCCTTGATTTTTGTATGGTAAAATTTTTTAGCTTCTTCTGCGTTATACCCAATGCCGCTAGAGGGAATCTTATATTCTTCAAAAGCTTTCAGGGTATCTTTAAAACCTGCTTCCCCGTAGTCATAGCAGTGGTTGTTGGTTTGCATTAAGTAGTCAAAGCCTGCATCCAAAAGTTTAGGAAGAATTTCTTTTTTGAATTTAAAAGTAAACGTTTTTATAGCATTTTGATTAGATTCTGTTACAACACCTTCAAGATTACCAATTGTAAAATCTGATTGCTGCAAAAGTGATAGTGTAGAAGCAAAGACCTTTTGTACTCCGTCTTGACCACAAAGCACTTCCTGAACTCCGCGCTCAACCATTATATCTCCAACGCTTGCAATAGTAACAGTCTGCTCATTTTTACTTTTATCTATAAATGTTTTTTGACACCATAAATCCAAACTGCTTTTCATTTTTTCTTCAAAGAAAAAAGCTTTTATCCCTTTGTAAACATTCAGTTTGTAGTCTTTATCCCCAGCATAAAGACCTTCTATGCTAAGAGCCCTTTCTCTTTCTTTCATTTCCTTTACTGTTAAAAAAGAAAGATTTGCATCGCTTTCTAAACAAGCAAGAAGAGGATAAAAATCTGTTCTATAAAACTTTTCATTTTTATTTTCTGCCTCTTGCAAAAAATCAACTTGCTTGTAAACAGAAAGTTCTGCTAGAAAAACATATCTAGGGGTAAATATTTTTTTTTGAAAACTTACACTTTGACTTTTTTTTATTAGCTTAACATAAACATTTTTTTCCAAACATACATCTTCTTCAAGTGGATATTCTTGAAACAAAGAATCATCTGCGACAACTAAATACTTGCATGGGCGAAAAAGAAAGCAAATAAAAGTTGTTGTAAAAACTAGCAATATTAGACAAAAAACAAAAAGAATTCTTTTTCCAGCCATACATTCATTTTAAGATGAACAGAATACTTTTTCAAGTAAGTATAGCAAATTAACTTCAGAATGTCTGAATGCCGGTTGTTGAGCGAAGTCGAAACAAACGAAGAATCTGCACCTTTACAAATTAATCGGCTATAGTAAAAGAATTTCTTCCTTTTTTCTTAGACTTATACAATGCCTCATCAGCCCTTGCAAGCACATCTTTATAGCTTATATCGCTATCAGAAAAATATGCAAAACCAATTGAAACTGTAACAACAAAGGGCTTTCCGTTTATTTCGTGATGAAGAGACTCTACAGAAGAAAGAAGTTTTTTTGCAAAGACCTGGCAAACTTCTTCTTTCATTCCATCAAAAATTCCAATGAATTCATCTCCACCCCATCTAATAATTTTATCGCTAGACCTGCAATTTTTATACAGACTTTCAACAATAGATTTTAATACTTTGTCGCCAGCCTCATGTCCATAAGTGTCATTTACAAATTTAAACTTGTCAACATCAAGCATCATAATGGCAGGACTTGGAAAGCCTTTTTTAAAGTTTTCTAGGCAATGCTTTAGCTCTTCCGTTCCAAACAAACGGGTATTTGCTTTTGTAAGGACATCCCAGTTAACCTGTTGTCGTAGCTGGTCATTTTTTTGTTTGAAAATATGCAGGTTATGGACAGACTGTCGAAGCAGGGTAAAAATCAAAATCAAGGAAATTAAGGCACAAATGGGAATTATAATCCTAAGAATACTTCTTGTGACATTCTGAACAATCTTTTTCTCTTGGGCCACAAAAAACATACCTGCTATTGAACCATCTTCATTCCGTAGCGGGGCATACACAGAATAGTAATCCTTTTTATTTACACTGACCCCGCCAACATAAACTTTACCTTCCTCAAGAACAGTCTTTATGACTTTCTCATTATGTATTTTTGTTCCGACTACCTCTGCTATTGTAGACGCAACCCGCTCGTCATTTTTAAATATAGTACATTCAATTCCATAGCCGTGTATAAGCTCAACAAAGCCCTTTCCTGTAAGTTCATAACAAAGGACAATAGTTCCTATTATATCTTTGTTTTCATCGTAAATAGGGCTTGAATAAAATTCTGCAAAGGAAATAGAATCAAGGCTGTCAAAACCAAAATTAGATTTACCATTTAAAGCTTTTTTCACGTAGGGAAAAATTGAAAGATCACTTCCTTCTTTTATAAAGGAATTGCTAGAAGCTAAAACTTTTCCCTGAAAATCTGTGAACAAAACTTTTTCGGTAGGCAAAGTCTTTTCAAAAAGCAAAAGCAGTTCTTCACATTTGTTAAAATCCGTTTTTTTTACAGATTGGACAATATCTGAATTATTAGCCAGAAGAAGCGCATTTCCTTTTACAGAATCAGACCAGGCATTCAGCGTATTAAGAATTCCTAAATTTATATGCTCTAGCTCCGAACTTGTGTTTTTTATAAAGTCACGCTCAAAAGCTTTTAGCGAAACCACAATAATCAAAAGTTCTGAAAGAAAAATTGAGGTTGCAAAAAATAGCAGAAGCCTTACACTTGGCGAAAAAAGCTTATTTTTCATCACTCCTATAGGATAATGCAAAATCCGATGACTTGTAAAGTAGCTAAGGGCACTTGCGAAACAGGCTCCTATATATTATATGAATTTATATCAAAATAAATTGATAATCACTTTAAACTTTTACTCTTTTCTGAATTTTATGCTAAAACAAAATGAAAAAAGTCTTAATATATATATTTATATCAATTAAATTAAATAAATATCACAAATTTTAAAAGATTTTTCTTGACAAATGCAGATTCTCCCCTTACCATGAAAATACAGTTAGAAAAAATCATCTTGTTGTTGTCATGTTGAGGCGGAAGCCGAAATATCTTTTTTATTTAGGAAGGTGCGTGATGAAAAAACGAAGAAGCCGCGGCTCTACTCTACTCTACTCTACTCTACTCTACTCTACTCTACTCTACTCTACTCT
>CAJOQA010000150.1 GCA_905236465.1 uncultured Treponema sp. | reverse complement strand
TCCATAGAGACTTTGCCAACGGCAGCCAAAATAGTATCTTCCTGACCTACAACCTCGTTAAGCTTGAAATTGCGCTCTGTCAAGAAATTCCTAATTTCATTTTTGTTCGCTTCGCTTATATCTTTTTTTAAAACTATTACCACAAGCTCACCTTAATTGTTGAAATTCCAACTTACAGTACGCAAAATATCACCGAATACACCAGCGGCTGTAACTCCGGCACCAGCCCCGTAACCGCGAACAGTCAATGGGATTGGAGTGTAGCGGGCAGTAAAGAAGACAAAGGCATTTTCACCACCACGCACGCCGTAAAGAGGATCGTCAGGACCAACTTCAAGCATACCAACAGAAACCTTACCATCCTTTATGCTGGCCCCCATACGCAAAACCTTGTTTTCTTTTTTGAGTTCTGCCATCTTGGCGGCAAAGTAAGAATCAAGTTCCGGCAGTTTTGAAAGGAATTCCTCTGTAGTACCTTCAAGGCTAAAATCAGCAGGGAAAATTGAATTCATTTTTATATCTTCAAGTTCAATTTCCATTCCTGCCTCACGGGCAATAATCAAAGCCTTACGAGCAACGTCTGTTCCCTTAAGGTCGTCGCGGGGGTCAGGTTCAGTAAAGCGCTTTTCCTTTGCTTCCAAAACTGCCTGACTAAATTTTACGCCTTCATCCAAACGTCCAAAAATGTAGCTTAAAGAACCGGACATAATTCCGTTAAAGGCTGTAAGGCGGTCACCTGATTTGAACAAATTCTGCAAGGTATCAATAATGGGAAGACCGGCACCAACATTTGTTTCGTACAAAAAGCGAACGTGCATATTGTTTGCTGTTTCCCTTAAGCGACGGTAAAAATCCATGCTCATGGAATTAGCCCGCTTATTAGGAGTTGCAATATTCATTCCGGCCTTAAGGATATCTATATAACGCTCCGGCAAATCATAGCTCGCCGTACAATCAACAAAAATTGGATTTAAAGGTTTTGTCTCTTTAACAAATTCCAAGATTTCATCAAGATTTGTTTTTGTTCCCTTTTCTTTTACCTGATTGCGCCAATCGTCTTTTAAATTTATTCCGTGCTTATTTTTTATCATGCCATCAATATTTGCTATGGTCATAACACGGATATCAATTCCCTGCTCAAGTAGGGCTTCCTGCTGGTCACGGATCTGGTCAACCATAGTACCGCCAATAGTACCAACACCAAAGGCATAAACCTGAATTGACTGCTTGGTGTTTACAAAGAACTTGTGGGCAATGCGGACGGCCGTATCACCATCGGCGGAACTAATGACTGCGGAAATAGAACGTTCACTGGAACCTTGGGCTATAGCTAAAATGTTTACGTCGCGACTGGCAAGGGAATCAAAGAACCGGCCCGCAACCCCACGCTTTTGCTTCATTGCATCGCCAACAATTGAAACTATGGCACAGTCATCATGCACTTCTATAGGGTTTATCAGCTTTGTAGAAATTTCAAGAGAAAACTCATTCTTAAGAACATCTAAGACTTTTGCAGAGAAGGCTTTTCTTACACAGAAAGAAAGGGTGTACTCAGAAGAAGACTGGGTAATCAAGAGTATTGAAATGCCAGCGTTGCTTACAGCAGAGAAAATGCGGGCAGCCATTCCTTTGCGGCCCTTCATACCGGAACCGCTTACGCTGACCATTGCACAGTCTTTTAAGCAGCTGATTCCGCGAACAGGACCGGAACTTACTTCACTTTCAAAAGGCCCCCGCCCTATACGGGTTCCGCGGGCAGAAGGATTGTGGCTGTTAAGGGACCAGGCTTCTATATTCTTTGCAGCAAGTGGGGCTAAAGTCTTTGGGTGTAAAATCTTGCTTCCAAAGAACGAAAGCTCCATTGCCTCTTCATAAGTCATATCTTTTACAAGAACAGCTTCTTTTACAACCCTTGGGTCAGCGGTATAAACTCCGTCTACATCAGTCCAGAACTCAACTTTGCTTGCTCCCAAAGAAGAACCGACAATCGCTGCGCTAAAGTCACTGCCGTTTCTCCCCAAAAGTCCCATTACAGGATTAGCACCGGTACCAGCAATCCAAGAACAGATAAAACCTGGGAAAAGCAAAATGCGGGCAGAAGAAGATTCACGGTAAGAACTCAAGCTTTCTGCTGAGCGGGCATAGTCAGGGTCACCTTCCTTTTGATTTCCAGTAGTAAAAATATACTTACGGCTGTCCAGCAACAAAACTGACTGTTTTTTTGCTAAAAGAACAGCTTCTACAATCGGAGAACTCATAAGCTCACCCATACCCATGATACGGCAGTGGGCACTGTCAGGACATTCACCGAATGTAACCAGCCCCGAAAGAAGATTTTCTAACTCCTGCAAGAGAGGATCTATTTTTGCCTTTACGGCCTCTGTATTAAAGTCAGGGAGGGAAGCCTTTATTTCCGCGCAAATATCATAATGGATATTTCGAATAAGGCTTACATAAGGAGCAGCTGTCTGCCCACCTACACAACCGTCTATCGCTTCCTGAAGTTTGTTTGAAATTCCGGCTACCGCACTAACCACAACAGAAATGCGGTCAGACTGTGCACGGCCAATCATTATGTCAACACTGTCCAAGATACGGGTAGCAGAACCCATGCTTGTTCCGCCAAATTTTAGTGTAAGCATACAATTTACCCCTTAAATAAAAAAGAAATTTGAATAATTATACCGTTTTTATGCCAAAATATCAAGCTACCCTTGATTAAGTCCTTTAAAATTATTAAACTAAATAAAGCATTTATACAAATGCCAAGGTCTTGAGCATTCAGCCCGACCAAATTCTTTATTAATGGGAGCTTAAAAAGATGGCAAAAAATCTTGATTGGTCAAATCTTTCTTTCGGCTACATGGAGACAAGCAAGTCATTCGTCTCAAATTACAAGAACGGGGAATGGGATAAAGGAGTCCTTACAGACGACCACACAGTAACAATTTCTGAATGCGCCGGAGTCCTTCAATATTCTCAGTCATGTTTTGAAGGGCTAAAAGCCTATACAACCGCAGACGGAAAAATCGTAACATTCCGCCCAGATTTAAATGCTTCCCGCATGGCAGATTCCTGCCGTCGCCTAGAAATGCCCGTCTTTCCAGAAGACCGCTTTGTTCAGGCTGTAATAGACACTGTAAAAGCAAACATCGAATACGTTCCTCCGTACGGAAGCGGGGCAACCCTCTATATTAGGCCCTATATGTTCGGCTCAAGCGCAGTAATAGGCGTA
>CAJOQA010000149.1 GCA_905236465.1 uncultured Treponema sp. | reverse complement strand
CGTAGGTCCATCTGGCTGCGGAAAGTCAACAACTCTCCGTATGGTTGCAGGTTTGGAAGATATTTCTGAAGGTGAGCTTTACATCGACGGTGAGTTGATGAATGATGTTCCACCAAAAGACAGAAATATTGCAATGGTTTTCCAGAACTATGCTTTGTACCCACACATGACTGTCTATGACAACATGGCATTTGGTCTTAAAATCCGCAAGATGGATAAGGCTGAAATCCAGCGTCGTGTAGATGAGGCTGCAAAGATTCTTGGTTTGGCAAACTACCTTGACCGCAAGCCTAAGGCACTTTCTGGTGGACAGAGACAGCGCGTTGCAGTTGGCCGTGCTATAGTCCGCAATCCAAAGGTTTTCTTGTTCGACGAGCCTCTTTCAAACTTGGATGCTAAACTCCGCGTAACAATGCGTGGTGAGATTGCATCTTTGCACCAGAGACTTCAGGCTACAATGATTTATGTTACCCACGACCAAATTGAGGCCATGACAATGGGTACAAAGATTGTTGTTATGAAGGACGGACATGTGCAACAGATTGGAGAACCTCTCTATCTGTACAATCATCCTATTAACAAATTTGTTGCCGGCTTCATTGGTTCACCGCCAATGAACTTCCTTTCTGTAACAGTAAAGAAAGTAGGTGACAAGATTGTAGTTGATGAAGGCACATTTACAATTACACCTAACGCAGAGCAGCAGGCTGCGCTTAAAGACTATGTGGGTAAGGAAGTATACTTTGGTGTACGCCCTGAAGACCTCACATATCATGAGGTACCTGCAGGCGAGAACAACATGCAGATGAAGGTAACAAACAAAGAGCCTTTGGGTGCCGAAACCCATCTCTTCCTTCAGTCTAAGGGTCAGAGCATTATTGCTCGTGTTCACGCTTCTGCAAAAGAGTCATTCAAATTGGGTGAAACCGTGAACTTTACACCAGCTATTGACCGTTGTAAGTTCTTTGCAAAGAACCCAGAAGATTTGGATGCAGAGCTTAACATCTGCGAAAAAATTGAAGCTCCATGGCTTACCAACCCCCTAACAGGTGAAGTTGGTTTTGACAAGGTAAAGCATTAATCCTTTTTTAGCTCCGGTAAGGGAATTACTCCAACTGCCGGAGTTTTTTTCTTGAAAATTAGTCATAGTATGTGATATACTTTTATATTATGGTAAAAGTGAATTCACTTGTTTTATATAAGAATAATCTAGCTCTAGTAATCGGTGAAGAAAAAGGAAAGTTTTCAATAAAATTTCAATCTGCTGCAGCAACACTTTCTAAAGCAGCTGTTTTTTCTACATTAAATGTCCGTTCAAAAGATTTTATATTGTTAGATGAAGGGCCTGCTTCTTTAGAAAAATCGCTTGCTTTTGCACAGGCAAATGCTTCTTCAGAAGAGCAG
Organism: uncultured Treponema sp.; assembly: GCA_905236465.1. Lineage (GTDB taxonomy): Bacteria > Spirochaetota > Spirochaetia > Treponematales > Treponemataceae > Treponema_D. Next base: position 3,356 of record CAJOQA010000149.1, on the reverse strand, counting down.
ATGTATGATTTAAAATCAGAAAATAAAATTTCAAATCAAATAAAGGAAAGTTGGGAGCTTTTGCTTTCGGATGCTGAAAGTGCCTCAGCTCCTATTTCTTTTGATGAACTTTCTTCTATAATTGCACCTTCTGCCTCGGCAGATGAAAAATGGGCCATTTACCTTTCCTTAAAAAATACAGTGTATTTTTGCCAGAATTTAAAGGCTCAAATGGAAGGTCAGCTTGTTTTTACCCCTAGAAGCCAGGAAGAAATAGATTTACTGGTAAAAAAAGCAGATGAAAAGGGAAAAGAAGCAGAAATAAGACAGGCCTTTATAAAGAGGCCAAAGGCTTGTAAGTTAAATTTGCCAGATGATGGCATTTTTATGGGAGATGTTGAGGCTTTAGCCCTGGGAAAAAGTGATAAAAGCCGTACAATGCACGATGCAGCTTTTAAGGAAACCCCTGAAAGGGCCCATAAGCTTTTGTTGGATACCGGTGTTTGGGCAATTACAAGAAATCCTTACCCTTTGCGCTGGGGAATGAGTATGCAGTCCGCTACAGAAGGGCTCCCTTCTCCTCCCGAAGAAGACAGGGTAAGGGTTGCAGGAACCGCCTGGGCTATAGATAGTGAATGGAGTACTGACCCTGATGATGCAGTTGCTTGGGATGGCCAGTATTTGTGGGTTCATATTGCAGACCCTGCCTCTTCCGTCTTACCAGATTCTTCTATAGATAAAGCTGCCCGTGCAAGGGGCTCAACCCTTTATATACCAGAAGGGGCTGCCCGTATGCTTTGTGAAGATTGCCTGACAGACTATGCTTTAGGCCTTAACGAGATAAGTAGGGCTCTTTCTTTTAGAATAAGCCTTGATGAAAAAGCTGGCATTTTGGATTGCAGCGTTTTTAAGACTATTGTTGATGTAAAGCGCCTTACGTATGAAAAAGCCGATGAGTTTTGCTCTTCTCCAGAATTAAAGCCCCTTTTTGATATAGCTGAAAAAAATATTGAAAAACGCAACAAGGCGGGGGCAGTTCAAATTCAGATGCCGGAAATACATCTTTCTGTGGATCCTGAAACAAAAAAGGTTTCTGTTGAAAATCAAACCCATTTAAAAAGCCATGACATGATTCGGGAGATGATGCTCTTAGCAGGGGAAGGGGCAGCAAAATTTGCTTTTAAGAATAATATTCCCTTTCCTTTTGTAAGTCAGGAAGCTCCAACCCTGCCAGAAGACTTGCCAGAAGGCTTGGCCGGTCAGTTTAAGCTTAGAAGGTGTATGCACAAGCGGTCTGTTGGGGTAACACCTGCCATGCACTGCGGGCTTGGCATAGCCATGTATACCCAGGTAACAAGCCCCCTCCGCCGCTACAGTGACCTTATAGCCCACCAACAGCTTAGGGCTTTTATAGATGGCCGCCCCCTTTTAGACAAAGACACGATGCTTATGCGGGTTAGTGAAGGGGATGCTGCTTCTCAGGCTGCCCACAAGGCAGAGCGAAAAAGTTATATGCATTGGACTTTAGTTTATCTGCTCCAAAACCCTGATTGGACAGGAGAGGCTATTTGTGTAGACAAGGGGGGAAAACAGCCTCAGTGGTCTATTCCAAGCCTTGCCTTGGAAACCTATATGACCCCTAAAAAAGAAGTTGAATTGAACGAAAAGGTGCGTGTAAGGGCTGCGAATATAAATTTACCTGAACTTACGCTTGACTTTATTGAAGTTTGAGTTGAAATATTGAGTTAATGGTGCTATACTGTTATAAAAGTGCGGGTTTTGCCTGCTGACGGAGGAAAAAATTGAACTTAAAAAAATTGTTTACAGCTTCTGTAGCTCTTGCTTTTGCTACATTTGTTTTTGCTCAGGCTGATGATTTTGTACAGACTATTGATGATGATATGATTACTGTTGAAGGTGGTCTTTTTAGTATGGGGAGTAAAGATTATGAAAATAATGAGCGCCCTGTACATGAAGTAAAAATTAATACTTTTTCAATACTAAAGACAGAAGTCACCCAGGCTGAATACAAGGCTATAACTGGTAAGAATTATTCACATTTTAAAGGTGATAACCGCCCTGTTGAAGAGGTTAGCTGGTATGATGCTGTTGTTTTTTGTAACAAACTTAGCATAAAGGCTGGTCTTAAGCCCTGTTATAAACTTAAGGGTAGCGTTAATCCTGATGATTGGGGAGAAATTCCCCGTGTTGCGGACAGCGAAGATGCAAAAAAAGAATGGAATGCAATTCTTTGTGATTTTTCTGCTGACGGCTACCGGCTTCCTACAGAGGCAGAATGGGAATATGCTGCTAAGGGCGGTTCTGTAACAGATACTTTTATTTATTCCGGCAGTGATTCAATTACAAGCGTTGCCTGGAATGCAGATTCTGTTGACGGGGAAACCCATGATGTTGGCATGAAAGCCCCTAACGCAATAGGTCTTTATGATATGAGCGGAAATGTTTGGGAATGGTGTTGGGACTGGTATGGTAACTATCATATTTCAGACAGCAACAACCCCCGTGGAGCTGCAGAGGAAGTTACAGGCCGCAGAATGAGGCGGGGTGGCTCAATTGCAAGCGATGCTGTTTTCTGCCGCAATGCCAACCGTGCAAGCACTAGCCCTGATATCCGTGGTGTAGACTTAGGCTTTAGGGTTGTCCGCACAGCGGTAAGCTATGTTTCATCCCCTTCTTCTGAAGATGTCATCTTAGAAGAAAATGTGAATATCAATGATATTCCTGAAAAATAATGGGATTTTTCTAATTAAAAAGTGTCTGCCTATACGATAATTGTTCCCGACAATTCCGTTTTACAGCGGATTTGCGGAACAAATGACAGTAATCTTAAACTCATAGAATCTTATTTGGGAGTTCCTGTCTTTGCTTGCGGAAATGAGCTTTCTGTAGATGAGGAAGATGAGGATACTACTAGGAAGTTCCGTTTTGTAATTGATAGAATTCTTGATGAAATTGCGGATGGTGCTTCCGAAGTAACTGATACAGAATTAGTTCAGTCAATTTTAAATGCTGAGCAGCCTTTTGTGTCTGCCTATTCTTCTGCCAAACAAAAAGAACTTTTTGACCGTTGCTCTGTTACAATTCCAGGGGCTGTAAGACGGGTTTATCCCAAAACAAAGGGACAGGCCCAACTAATCCACTTGCTTAGAACTTTTGACATGGTTTTTGCCCTAGGACCTGCCGGTTGTGGTAAGACTTTTCTTGCTGTAGCGGAGGCCTTGCGTCTTGTCCTAAGTCATCAGAAAAGGGGGATTGTGCTTACCCGCCCTGTTGTTGAGGCTGGTGAAAGTTTAGGTTTCCTTCCCGGGGCCTTAGAAGAAAAAATAAATCCCTATATCCGCCCCCTCTATGATGCT
>CAJOQA010000148.1 GCA_905236465.1 uncultured Treponema sp. | reverse complement strand
TTGAATAGTAATGCCCTTCTTTTTCTGCCAAAAAATAATCAACATGAAAAATTCCAAGCTGTCTGCAGATTTCGCTTGTCAGGACTTCGTTAAAGGGTTCTTGCTGCTCTGTTCCACTGCCGCCTTTTAAAAGAAACCGTGCCCCCTTGTCTATTATCCACTTTTTTTTTAGCTGCCCGTCACTTGTGTTGTCTGGTGAAATAAGGCTTATGCTAGAAAAATCTTCTATATTCAGACTTCCAAAAAGAGCTTTTCCTACATCTTCAGAAAAATCATTTTCAAAGAAATTTACCTTTTTCCATGACAAATTAGATTCAGCAGGTTTTGCCCAATATTGGTCTGAAAGGCTTAGGGCAAATGCTTTTGCCACAAGGCCCTCTCTTGTAATATTCCCCAAAAGCTCTAGGGCAGTTTTTATATTTTGCCGACTGGCTGGGATTGCTCTTCCTTTCCACCAGTCTTTAAATGATTTTTTTAAGCTTATCTTATTGTCTTTTACTAAGCCTATAGGTAGATGTTCCTTGTTTATTACATCCAAGACCCCTGTAATCTCATCATCTTCCATTATAAAGTTCAGGACTTGAATGTCTTTGTGGCATAGGGTATAAATCATTTTTGCACCTAAAATATTATTGCATATTTATTAAAAATTTGCTATAGTGTCACTTTAGAATGGTTAGTGTTACTAAAATTATCTTAAGATCCTTTCCGCACAAAAATATTTACAACAATAAGCATTATTTTTTAAATTTGACCCCCGCATTGCGAGGGTATTTTTTTAGCAAAAACATAATGCCTGGGAGTATAAAATGCCTTTAAATCCTCAAATTCATAAAGTTATGGTAATAGGTTCAGGTCCAATCATTATTGGGCAGGCCGCAGAATTCGACTATGCAGGAAGTCAGGCCTGTAAGGCACTTAAGGAACAGGGGCTTGAAGTTGTTCTAGTTAATTCAAACCCTGCAACACTGATGACAGACCATGTGATGGCAGATTCAATCTATATTGAGCCCCTAATTCCGGAGACAATCAAACGTATAATAGAAAAGGAAAAGCCAGATTCAATATTATCTTCCCTTGGGGGACAGACAGGCCTTACCCTTTGTATGGAGCTTGCCAAGTCTGGTTTTCTTGAAGAACATAATGTTAGGCTGCTTGGGGCAAAGCCAGAGACCATTGATAAGGCCGAGGACCGGCAGATGTTCAAGGATACAATGGAAGCCATAGGGGAGCCTTGTATCCCAAGTAAAGTTGTTACCACTTATGAGGATGCCGCTAGCTTTATTCATGACACAATAGGGTTCCCCGCTATAATCCGCCCCGCCTTTACCCTTGGAGGAACGGGTGGCGGTATCGTAAATAACGATGAGGAGCTTGATGAGATTGCCCATAACGGTCTGCACAGGTCCCCGATTCACCAGATTTTAGTTGAAAAGTGTATTTCCGGCTGGAAAGAAGTGGAATTTGAGGTAATGCGTGACCAGGCCGGAAACGTACTTACTGTCTGCTCTATGGAAAACTTTGACCCTGTTGGCGTTCACACAGGAGATTCTATTGTAATCGCTCCGACAGTGACATTAAGTGACAAAGAATACCAGATGTTGCGGTCTGCTGCCCTTAACATTATCAGTTCCTTGGGCATGGAAGGTGGCTGTAACTGCCAGTTTGCCCTTAAGCCTGATTCATTTGAGTATGCTGTAATAGAAGTAAACCCCCGCGTTTCCCGTTCTTCTGCCTTAGCTTCAAAGGCTACGGGCTATCCTATTGCGAAGGTTGCGGCCCTTATAGCTATTGGGTATAACTTAGACGAAATTCCTAACTTTGTAACAAAAAAGACGGCTGCCTGCTTTGAGCCTGTCATTGACTATGTTGTCGTAAAAATGCCCAAGTTCCCCTTTGACAAGTTTGTTTATGCTGCCCGCCAGCTTGGAACTCAGATGAAGGCTACAGGTGAAGTTATGGCAATAGGGCACAACTTTGAGACTGCCATTATGAAGGCTGCCCGTGGAGCTGAAGTTGGGGTTTCTTCGCTAAATCTTCCTGTTTTTGAAGAGGAAAGCGATGAGGAGATTAAAAAACGGGTGGGCCAGTGCACAGACCAGCGGCTCTTTGCAATCTTTCAGGCCTTGAAGCGGAATATCATGAGCGTAAAGGAAATCAATGAGGTAACAAAAATTGACCCCTGGTTCCTTGACCACTTGAAGAATCTTAGCGACATGGAAAATGA
>CAJOQA010000147.1 GCA_905236465.1 uncultured Treponema sp. | reverse complement strand
CTTACTTATGAAGGTCAGATGTACGGCTACCCAATCAGCGCAGAAACCTACGCTCTTTTCTACAACAAGGCCCTTATCAAAGACAGCGAAGTCCCAACTACTTGGGAAGGTCTAAAGTACTGGGCAACAGAGTTCAACAAGGCTAATCCTGGAAAATACGGTTTCATGATGGATGTAGGTAACGGTTACTATACAATCATCTTTACAACAATGAAAGGCAACCGTCTCTTTGGCGAAAGCGGAACAGATACAAGTTCAACATACTTGAATACACCTTCTGCAGTAACAGGCATGAAGTTCTTCCAGTCATTAAAGCAGGCTCTTGATGTTCCTGCAGAGGACTTAAACACAGGAAACTGCGATGCAGCATTCCAAGCAGGAACAGCAGCCATGCACATCACTGGTCTTTGGAATATTAAGAACTTTGAAGATGCAGGAATTGACTTTGGTGTAGCGCCTCTTCCAGCCCTTCCAGGAGACAACAGACCAGCTTCTTCATTCAGCGGAACAAGAGCAATGTTCGTAAGCGCATACTCAAAGCACGCAGATGAGGCAGCAGACTTTGCACAGTTCCTTCTCACTCCAGAGATGCAGCAGCTCCGCTTTAACCTTACAGGAGCAATGCCTTCAATTGATACTACTGTAAGCAGCAAGTACATTTCAGGTTTCTTAAAGCAGCTTGACTATGCATTCCCAATGCCTTCAATTCCACAGATCAGCGCATTCTGGGCTGCATTCAACTCAGCTTCAACAAACATTTGGAACGGTGCTGAAGTACAAGCAGAACTTGATGCCTGCAACACAACAATTCTTGGTCTGTAATTTCAGATAAAGGCATATCAAGCCTTTCATTGTCATATTGGGTCTTTCATTGTGTCATATTGAGCGAAGCGAAATATCCACACATACAAACGCCCAATATGGCTATACCGAAAAAAAGGAGGAATATATGCAGCTAAAAGATGACGGCAGTTCAGCAAAAACTGTAAAAACTGCAGCCTGCTGTTTTATGGGGCTTTCCCATATTTTGTATTTAAAAGATTATATCAAGGGAATTTTTTACGGGCTTGTAGAACTTGCATTCATCGCCTGCATTCCTTTTATCTTTGGAAAGCTTTCTGATCTTGTAACCCTTCCCTATTCACAAGCAGAAAGCCGTTTCCCTGTCTTTATGTTAATTGACGGCATTCTTGTTTTAAGCATAATTGCCATTTTTATTTCTATTTATGTGATTTCTGTAAGAAGTGCAAATAAATCCTATGTTGACTATTGCAGGACAAAAAGATTTTCCGCACAAAAAACAAGTCTTTCAGAAAACGCAAACAATGCATTTCCTCTTCTGGGAATGGCCCCCTGTGTCATAATGCTTTTAGTTTTTGTAGTAGTTCCCCTGGTATTCAGTGTAGCTGTAGCTTTCACTAACTTTGGTCCGGTCGACAAAAACGGCGTAGCTCACGGTGTAGCAAATGACATTGACTGGGTAGGCGGTCAAAACTTTAAGGAACTTCTTTTTTCAGGTACAACCTGGTCAAAAGGTTTTGCCCGTATAGCAATCTGGACATTAGTCTGGGCTGTGCTTTCTACATTCACCTGCTACTTTGGAGGTCTTTTGGTTGCAGTCCAGTTAAAAGAAAGCGGAATAAAACTTGCAGGAATCTTCCGCTTTATATTTATCCTGCCCTATGCAGTTCCTTCAGTTATTACCATGCTGGTATGGAAAAACATGCTGAACGGAACCTTTGGTATAGTAAACAGAACCCTAAAGCAAGTATTTCATATTGCAGGCCCGCAATGGTTAGGAGATGCACATTTAGCTCAAGTTATGTGTATTGTAATAAACCTGTGGGCAGGATTCGGCTACTTTATGATGCTGAGCATGGGAACCATGACAGCAATCAGCCAAGACCTTTTTGAAGCAGCAAAGATAGACGGTGCAAATAACCGCCAGATTCTTCGCCACATAACCATGCCGCTTGTTCTTTACCAGACAATGCCACTTATCATCATGAGTTTTACCCACAACATCAACAACTTCGGTATTATCTACTTCCTTACAGGCGGTGCTCCAAAAGTTGCAGATTCAACAACAACCATGGCTGGCGGTACAGATATTTTGGTAACATGGATTTACAACCTGACTATGACACTGCAACGCTACAACTACGCATCTGTAATAGCAGTTCTTATCTTTGTGGTATTAGCTCCGTTTGCCGTTTACCAGTTTATGAATACAAAAGCATACAAGGAGGGTGAAGTATGACAGTTTTATTTAGAGTTAGACAACATCAAGCAGCACAGCAAGTAAACAAGTGCATTACATATTTGATTTTTATCTTGATTGCATTCTTTGTTTTTTACCCACTAGTCTATGTTGTAAGCGCGGCATTCAGCCCGTCTAACAACTTAGCAGGACTTAGCATAGTCCCCTTTGGAGATGGTTTCACATTCAAGCACTTTAAGTACCTGTTTGAAAGAACCCAGTACTGGCTTTGGTTTAAGAACACCTTCTTCATTGCACTTTGGACAACGCTTTTAACAGTTATTATTTCGGCCCTAAGCGCATACATATTTTCCCGCTTTAAGTTCGTCTTTAAAAAGACCCTACTTATGAGCTTGCTGATTCTTCAGATTTTTCCTTCATTTGTCGGAATGATTGCAATTTATGTAATCCTTGACCGCATAAATGGACTTGACACACTTTGGGGCTTGGTTCTTGTTTATGTTGCGGGAAACATTCCTTATAACACTTGGATGGTAAAAAGCTATATGGATACTGTAAGCAAAAACCTAGACGAGGCCGCCCGCATCGATGGAGCTAGCCACTTTAGGATTTTTGCAACGATTATCCTTCCTGTTACAAAACCAATTATCACTTTCCTTGCAATTTCTAGCTTTACCGGACCTTGGATGGACTTCATCTTCCCAAAAATGGTGCTTAGATCTCCTGCAAAACAAACGTTGGCTTTGGGTCTTTTTAACTTTGTTTCTGACAAAAAGAATGAGTTCACGAACTTTGCGGCAGGCTCACTTATCATAACAATTCCCTTCGTATTTTTCTTCCTGCTCACACAAAGGGCAATGATGATGTCTATGGGAACTGCTGCGGTAAAGGAATAGGGCGCACAAAAATCCATCCATAGATTTTTGTGCGCTTGCAGATTTGGGCTATACCCAAATCTGCAGGCGCTAATGCGCGCCATCCTTGGCGCTTGCTGCTTTTGGCAAGGAAGTGAAAAAAATTCCTCCTTGTTTTTTGTGCGTTTGCATATTTGAGCTATGCTCAAATCTTCAGGCGGTAATGCGTGCCATCCTTGACGCTTGGCACTTTTGGCAAGAAAGAAAAAAAAATCCCTCCTTGGCACTATGTCATTCTGAGCGTAGCGAAAAATCCACATTAAAAGGGATGTTTCGCTACTCTCAACATGACAATTATAAATCAATCTAAAAAGGAAACACTATGACAAACTATAGCTTTGACAGTAAAAGTTTATTAAAAGATGGCAAGCGGTGGTTCCCCGTTATGGGAGAAATCCACTATTCCCGTTACCCCGACATCTATTGGAAAGAAGCCCTGCTCAAGATGAAGGCAGGCGGGGTTGACATCGTCAGTTCTTACGTCATCTGGATTCACCACGAAGAAGACGAAGGGCAATGGGACTTTACCGGTTGGCGTAATTTAAGAAAGTTTGTAGAAACTATAAAAGACTGTGGACTTTCCATGATACTGCGCATAGGCCCTTGGAGCCATGCAGAAGTCCGCAACGGGGGCTTTCCTGACTGGCTGCTTGCAAAGTTTGGCGAAAAGGTTCGCACTAACGACCAAGGCTACATTGAGCAGGTAAAAAAATTCTACGCAAAGATTTTTGAACAAGTTAAAGGTCTCTTACTCAAAGACGGAGGCCCCATCATCGGTCTTCAAATTGAAAATGAATACGGACACTGCGGCGGTCTTACTGGGCAAGAAGGGGAAAAGCACATGAAGACCTTAACCCAAATTGCAAAGGATATAGGCTTTGACCTGCCCCTTTTCACTGCAACTGGTTGGGGAGGAGCTGTAACAGGAGGTCTTCTGCCTGTCATGGGTGGCTACTGCGATGCCCCCTGGGATCCCCGCCCAACAGAAATAGAGCCAAGCGGAAACTTTGTCTTTACCTATGAGCGCAACGACCATGCCATAGGCTCTGACTTTGGGCTTGGAAAAACAATCACTTTTGACATGAACAAATTCCCCTACCTGACCGCAGAGCTAGGCGGGGGGCTTCAGGTAACATACAGAAGACGCCCTATTGCAAAAGCCAAAGACATTGGTGCAATGAGCATCGCTAAGATGGGGTCTGGCTGCACACTCTTAGGCTACTACATGTACCACGGAGGAACAAACCCTGAGGGAAAACATACAAGTCTGCAAGAAACAACAAAAACAGGCTCATTCTGTGACCTGCTTGAAAAGTCCTACGACTTCCGTGCCCCCTTAGGTGAATACGGACAGGCTAATGACTCTTTTAAAGAAATCCGCCGCCTTGCGCTTTTTGTCCATGACTTTGGTGAAGAACTGTGCGAAATGGACACATACATTCCAAAAGACAACCCCGTAACTCCTACTGATTTTAAGAATATCCGCTATTCAGTCCGCTACAACAAAGAAAATGAAAAGGGCTATCTTTTTGTGAACAATTACCAAAGACAAAACGAAATGTTGGACCACTACGATGCAGACATAAACATAAAAGAGCCTGTAGAAGCCAAGTTCCACGGAGACATCAAGAACGGTGACTACTTCATCCTTCCAATCCGCTACGGTACAATTGTGGAAGATGAAGTTCTTTGTACGCTGAACGGATACGAAGTTTATTTCTCTAGATCAAAAAATAAAGAGACAGCATTCGGAACAACAATACACCTTTCTAACGAAGACAGTTTAAACGCAACAAAAATAGTATCTTCTTCTGGAAAAGAATTCTTGATTATAAGTGAGGGAACAATCTTTTCTGAACAAAAAGACGGAAAAACAAAAGTATACCTAGAAACAAAGAATGTCCCCACCTTCAAGATAATAGACACAAAGGAAAAGATTGCGACCCCAGCAGGCTTCATGAACAACAAGGTGAGCGAGCACATCCATTCATACATCTATTCTGCAAGCGAACCTGATGCCCCTTCTGTGAGCAAAAGCCTTGTCTCTAAAACAGATGAAAAGCTTACCTACAAAATAAATGTAAAGGCCTGGCCTAAAGATCACTTTAACACACTGCACGATGTTTTCTTAAAGATAAGCTACACAGGAAACTGTGCCCGCTTATACAAAGATGGAAAACTTATTGCAGACAACCTATACACAGGTCTGGGTTCTACATGGGAAGTAGGTCTTAGAAGATGGGGAAAAGAAGAACAAACCTTTACTCTAGAAATTGATGCCCTGAAAAAAGAAATGCAGTCTTCGGTTTATTTAGAGCAATGGCCCTATATTCCTGATAACGCAAGCCTAAAGTCAGATAATATAGATGAAAATGGAATAAAAATTGATTCAGATATTTCTTCAAAAGCTTCTAT
>CAJOQA010000146.1 GCA_905236465.1 uncultured Treponema sp. | reverse complement strand
TCTGCCTTTACAAGCTCTTCGCCATTAAACAGCAGTACATTCAGTATATCGGCAAAAACATCATTGTAGGCTAAAAGTGTTTTTTCTATTATATCTTTCTCTCCTATACAAAAAGTATAAGTCTTTTTTGATAAAAAGGCAAGTTTTTCGAGGCTTCCTTTACTTAGAATATGATTTTTATCCCTTTTGAGGGATAATTGTGTACTAGCTGTATTCGCTAGTGCATCTTTTGCAGATGGCATTACATTTGGTTCTTGGGGACGTGGTCTTTGGATTGGAGCTGCTAACGAAGGCGAAAGCAACATCGTTACAGGTTTCCGCCAGTCATGGGGTGGAAATTCTCCACGTACAGCTTTAAGCGTACACGGTTCTTCTGAGAACATGGGTTTTGATTTAGATATCTTCGCCAACGGAAAAGAAGGTCTTGAAGTTGGCGATAACGCAAAGATTTGGTGGAAGCCAGTTGAGCAGGTTTTTGCTCAGATGGGTAAAGTAGACTATAACCCACTCCGTGGCGATGCAGCTTATGGTCTTTGGGATTTTGAACGCATTGGTGCTGTTAATACAGGAGAGGAAGGTTGGACCTTCTTTGGTCAGGGCGGAAACGTAGTTCTTACAGTAGCTCCTGTAGAAGGACTTACAATAGTTGGACGTACTACTTTGTCAGGTTATGATGAAACTTCATATCGCAGAGTACAGGAGCAGTTTGGTCTTTTCTCAGGTGCTTATGTAGCATACGCAATTCCTGATGTAGGTACAGTAAAGGTTGGTGTTGAAACTGACAGTAATAATAGAGCATATGAATTTGATAAGAATACAGGTTTTATTAAGGATCCAAAGCATTGGGTTACCGCAGGTGTTGCATTTGACTTAACAGCTGTTGAAAACCTCTTTGTTTCTGTTGGTGCATTTATTCCTACAAATGATGGTTGGACAGATGAAACAACTAAAAACTGCTATAAAGCAAATGCCTATGCTCGCTATAGCATGGATCCAATAACAGTACACGTACGTGCAGGCTCAAAGATTGGAGTTTATGACGTAGGAGAAACAACTAAGAAGGGCAAGCTTGTTGACGATGCAGTAGGTTTCCTTGTTGGTGGAGCAGTAGATTTCAAACTTGACGAATTTGCAGATGCACTTGCAAATACAAAGGCATTTATTGAAGCAGACTATGCAAACGGTGTATATCTTAACGGTTCTTCAGCTGACAACATGGACACTCTTACATTCGGTGTAGGTCTTGTTAAGGGCTATTCAAACGGTCAGGTTGGCATTGCATTTGAAGGAACAACAAACAACAAGGGTGTTTACACACTTGACAAAGCAGACAAGTTTGGTTGGTGTGTTCCAATCCAGTTCCAGTACTCATTCTAATTTAGATAAGTATTCAACTGCTTAGGCTAAGAAAAAGGCTGCCCCTAAAGGGTGGCCTTTTTTGTTTGCATTAGGAGTAAAAAATGAAAAAATATTTTGTAAAAGTCTTTGCCTCTTCCCTGCTTGTTTCAGCTATCTTTCTTTCCTGTAAATCAACTGAAAAATCAGAAGAGCTTTCGTCCCCAATCAGCCTAGAGACCTCTGATTATTCTGTAGGCCAGCAGGAAATAATAGCAGCGGATAACCGGACTACCACAGAAAAAATCTTCAATATGGGTAAATACGAAAAGGTTGAAGAATCCAGTATCTTTGTAAAAAATACAAGGGGCAAGCCTGCCCAAAGAATTTCATACAATATTTACAAACCTGGCACGGCATACGCAGGCTATTTAGTCCGCTACGACACAGCCCGCTACGCAATCTATTTTACCGCAAGCGAACGCGCAAGGCTCCGTAATGCCATTACGCAGTACGCCAAGGACTTTGAGGACCATAAACTTGACAAGTCGCTAAAGAAAAAGGTTATCCGCAAAAGCTACGGTTCTATTACAGGCTACGAAGAATTCGGCCTTGCAGAAATTGTCATGAACGGGTCGGGAAGACCAAAAATTGACTTAGGCTACGAGTTCATAGGAGCCTCCCCTTACTTTTGCATAAGCGTCAACAGCACGGACAACTTGGCCGAGCACATAAACACAAGCGCAGACAAAACCGTAATTTCCCAGCGCTACTACTTTACCCTTGCCCAAAGCGCAGCCCTAAAGGCTTTCCTTGAAGAAGAAAACCTTGCAAAAGTAATGGCTGGCTCTGAGACAAGCTCGGTAAAAGTTGAAACTGGTGACATTTACTAACAGGCGCAGGGGCAAGCCGTGCCACAAGCACTAAAAGTCAGGGCGTTGATGCAAGTTTTTAATAGAATTTATTATCTCTTGTGATACGCCATTTGCAGAAAGCACGGCTACTGTATCTTGCAGTGTTTTGTTGTCTCGTTGTTTAAGATCTTCTGCCATTTTCTTCAAAGCTTCTATTTCTTGTCCTTGAGTTTTTAGCTCTTCTTCATTAGCCTTTATTTGCTTCTCCTTGTCTTTTAACTCCTGTTCCTGAGCTTTCAACTCCTGTTCTTGAGCTTTCAACTCCTGTTCTTGAGCTTTCAACTCTTGTTCTTGAGCTTTCAACTCTTGTTCTTTGGTTTCGGCTTTTTCCCTATAGTATTGCTCTAGAGAGCGACGATCCATCTCCACTTTTTCTCTTTTTAGACGTAGCCATAGTTGCTCTTCTGCGCTCATTTTGGATAGTACTGTTTGTGCTGCCATTATGCCCTCCTCTTTTTGCGAAATATCCGTTAAGATTTCTTGATGTTCAGGGTTATCCGCTTCTTTAAAGAATATAGCCCACATTTCGGCCTTTGACAAGCTTGAAAAATCCTTTAAGCGAGAAATTTTGGGTAGTTCAAGAGTTATGATTGTCAGTTTCTCGCTTAGGCTTTCTTCGTGGTCAGGACTGCGAAGTTTGTAGGTTGAAACAATATCGCCATCTTTTTTCAGACAGAAATTCATCACTGATATTTGGTAGACATTCCTTACGTCCTTGTAAGTTTCACCTGACTTTACGCTAAAGGTCATAAGGCGGGAGGCAAGAAAAACGATTCTGTCGTTGAAGGA
>CAJOQA010000145.1 GCA_905236465.1 uncultured Treponema sp. | reverse complement strand
TTGGTCAGCAATAACTTCAGTCAGGTCCTTGAAAACTACCTTGAAGAAGAAAAGTCCCTGACAGGGATCTCTTCTTTGCGGGTTAAAAAAACAAACTCTGCGGGTTACTGCCTTGAAGTTACAAAAGGTAAGCTAAGCCAAGTCCCCTCTCACTTTATAATGAGAAGGTCTTTGATGAATGCAGACAGGTTTACTACGGCAAAACTTCAAGAGCTTGAAGAAAACTTAAATGAGTCTGGAACAAAAGTTCTTGAATTAGAACGGGATCTTTTTATTGAACTTAGAGATAGTCTTAAAATGTATATCCCTTATTTACAAAAACTTGCAGCCGAAGTTGCCTATACGGATGTTTGTGCCTCCCTGGCCTTTGCAGCCGCAAAGCACGGTTGGGTTCGCCCCATAATGGAAGAAAGCCTTGCTTTTGAAGTAAGTGAAGGAAGGCATCCTGTTGTGGAAAGTCATTTGCCTTCAGGGGAATTTGTTCCAAACGACCTTGTCCTTTCCTGTGAAAAAGATTCTGCCCGCTTTTCCTTAATAACAGGCCCTAATATGGCAGGTAAAAGTACTTTTCTTAGACAGAATGCCCTTATTTCTCTTCTTGCCCAAACAGGTTCCTTTGTTCCTGCAACTTATGCAAGGCTTGGAATTGTAGATAAAATATTTTGTAGGGTAGGAGCAAGTGACAACTTAGCTCAGGGAGAGTCCACTTTTCTTGTTGAAATGACAGAAACTGCCCGTATTTTACATTCAGCAACAGAAAAATCCCTTGTCATAATGGATGAAGTGGGGCGGGGAACAAGTACAGAAGATGGGCTGGCCATAGCTTGGGCTGTTAGTGAATATCTTTTAGAGCAAATAAAGTGTAAGACTCTTTTTGCTACCCACTATCACGAGCTTACACGGCTTGAGCATTCTAATATGAAAAAACTTTGTATGGCCGTAAGTGAAGAGGGAAGCGAGATTGTTTTTTTAAGAAAAGTTATATCAGGTTCAGCCGCAAATTCGTATGGAATTCATGTAGCAAGCCTTGCAGGACTTCCTGATTCTGTAATAAAAAGAGCTGAATATATTCTTAATAAGATACAGGAAGAGTCAAAAGGAAAGGATATTGTTAATATAGAAAATGTAGAAAAAGTTGAGAAAGATCTATCTATAAACGCGCAGCAGTCTTTTACGGGAGCATTATTTACTGATGAGGAGCTGATTTTAGATGAAATTCTTTCGGTTGATTTAGATAATACAACCCCTATGGCTGCCTTAAAAATGCTTTCTAGATGGAGGTCAAGCCTTTCAGGGCAAAAAAGTTAGAAAAAAAGCAGTTTTTTTAAAGAATTTTGAATAATCGGAGTATATATAATATATATGTACACAATTGCTGATTTAAAATCTTTTATGTATCGGTTTTTTGCCTTCACCTGTAGCAATGCAACTTGCATCTGCTGTGGAAAAAAAGTTTATTCTGCTGCCCTTTGCAAAAGGTGTGCGGATAAGCATTTATTTACGTTTTTACCCCTAACAGCTAGTGGCCGTTGCAGTCTTTGCGGTAAAAACCTTTTAGGCTCTCGGGGGTTATGCAGTGACTGCGCTAAAAGCCCTGTTTTGCAGCATGTAGACAGGGTCTTTCCCCTATACCCCTACAGGCTTTGGTATAAAAAATTGCTTTTTGATTGGAAGATAGCAGGGCAAAGATCTCTTTCCCCTCTTTTTGCAAAAGCTATATTTTTAGCATTGCAAAGCACATATACTGATGATAGGCAGCCTGTCCTTGTACCTGTCCCTCCAAGACCTGGCAAACTAAAGGCAAAAGGGTGGGATCAAATCGAGGAGCTTACAGGGCTTTTGGAAAAAAAATATAAGTGGCCGGTCTTGAAGGCACTTGAGCGTTTATCTGTTGAAGAGCAGAAAAAGAAGGGCCGGCAGGGAAGGTTGGATTCTTCTTCAACTTCATACAGGCTTTTGTCTTGTAAAATTCCAAAAGAAGTGATACTTTTAGATGATGTAATGACCACTGGCGCCACCGTTGAGGCTTGTGCTTTCCTGCTAAAGGCAGCTGGTGCAATAAAAGTTCAAGTAATTACCCTTTTAATAGTGGACTAGAACGCTTTTGTGGTGTAAAATAAGGTTAAGTAAACTTTTTAAGCAGAGACAGTTTCAAAAGTCCAAGTTGTCATGCTGGACCTGGTTGTTTGCGACTGATTTCAGCATCTAACTTTTGAAATTGGCTTATTAGTATATTTATAGGAGAAAACAATGGCTGAAGATACAACACAATTCCAGCTGGTAACTTTTCAGTTGGGAGAAGAGCTGTACGGTGTAGACATCATGGATGTAAAGGAAATTGTAAAAATTCAGAATGTCCGTCCTATTCCTAATGCTCCCTACTATGTTGAGGGAATTATTAACCTTCGTAGTGAAGTTATCCCTATTATCAACCTGCACAAGCGCTTTCATCTGCAAAAACTTGCGAAGGTGTCAGATGACGATTTTGAAGAAGATGAAGGTGGTTTCATTATTCTCGATATTGAAGGTAACAAAATAGGTATTATTATTGACCGCATAAACCGTGTAGTTACGGTAGAAAAGGGAGAAATTAAGCCTCCGCCACAGATGCTTAGCGGTATTGGTACAGAATACATTCAAGGTGTCGTGCGCAAAGAGGATAATGGTTATTTGATTATTCTTGACACAAGAAGGCTCTTTAGTGCAAATGAGCTTAAAAAGATTGTGCCAGATGATTAATGACTGACCCTTCCAACTGGTCACAATTGACATTTGCCTTTTATAAAAAGGCTGAAAATTATATTAAAAAGGATCTCAAAAAAATGATACAGACCTACAGCCCTACAATTAGAAGAAAAGAAATGGAGGCTGTTCTTACTTGCATGGTTGATGAAAAAATTGGACCTGGCGAAATGAATCTCCGTCTTTTGCAGACTGTAAAGGAAGTTACATCTTGTGACGGAGCCATTGCGCTTAGGAGTCCAGCTTTAGCCCTAGAATATGCTTTAAAAGCCCTTGAATGGCCTAAAGAAAATCCTATTATGGTAAGTGCTTTAGCACCTGCTTGGCAACTTTTAACTTTGGAAAAATTAGGTTATTCGGCAATTGTGCTGGATGTTATTGAAGAATCTGGTCTTGTCAGCCTAAAAATTGTCGAGGAAGGCATACAAAAGGGTGGAAAATTACTAATTCTTACAGAGTCGATGGGCGTTTTGCCTAAAATAAATGAATTTGTAAATTTAGGTATTCCAATAATTGAAGATATTTCTCAGTCAGCGCTTTCCTATTTTCAAGTTGATGAAGAAAATGCCCCTTCTCCGAAAAAGGCGGATGAAAGTGCAGGGCAGGAGCAAGTTGATGCTAGCCCAAAGGGAAAAAGGGCCGGAATGTATGGTCTTTACACTATTTTTGGCATGGAAGCAAATGACATAATAACCGCAGGTGGGGGAGCCGTTCTTTTTGCTCCCAAACGCAGTGAATGGAGCCCTTTAAAAAGGCTTGCAGAATCAGCTCCCGCAACAGATATAATGCCAGACATGAATGCTGCCCTAGCTTTTGTTGAGATAAAGGAATTTGACCGCAACGAAAAGACTAGGCTTGAGCTCTTTAACTTGTTCAGTAGGGCAATTATGAGCGGAAGACACAAGACCTATGAACGCTTTAATGATTGGGGCTCTACAATATATTCTTTTCCCCTGGTCTTGAATTCAGGTTTTAAGGATGTAAAGGCTTACGCACAAAAAAAGGGCATAGAAATAAGACAGGCTTATGAGGATTCTATTATTGCCCTAAGGCAGGAAGAATTGTCTTCTTCTTGTATTTGTGCTAATTCCTTACTCTTGAGGTGCGCTCTTTTTCCCCTGTATCCTCGATTGGGGCAAAAAGATGCAGCTAGAATCGTAAAAGTTTTATCTTCACTGCCGTAGTATGAAAAATTGTTTGATTGCAGTGAATCTTTTTAAAAAAGAAGCCCCCTCGTTAGCCAGCCAAATAAAGGCCTTTTTGGAAACTTATGGTATACGGGCTGAAATTTTTTCTTACAGGGCTTCTTCTGATGGAAAAGGAGTTGAAGGCCCCTTTAGCGGAAATTCCTTTACTGTAACCTTAGGGGGAGATGGAACTGTTCTTTTTGCCTGCAGGTCATGCGCAAAACTTTCCATTCCGGTTTTTCCCATTAATTTGGGGGAATTTGGTTTTTTAGCTTCTGTGCAGGTAGCGGATTGGAAAAGGGATCTTTCTTTATTTATAGAGGGAAAATTGCCCATTTGTGAAAGATCTTTAGTTTCCTGCGAAGTCATTAGGGATGGGAAAAGTGTTTTTTCTTCTTTTGGCTTGAATGATGTTGTTATTTCAAGTCCTGGTTCCTCTAGGCTTATTAATCTACGTGTCGCTTACAATCATGCCCTTTTAGGTCCATTTAAGGCTAACGGGATAATCGTTAGTACCCCTACAGGATCAACAGCTTATTCCGCTGCTGCAGGAGGACCAATCCTCGACCCTTCTTTAGAAGGACTTGTT
>CAJOQA010000144.1 GCA_905236465.1 uncultured Treponema sp. | reverse complement strand
AGATTATTTACACTTTAATTTAAGCCATTGACTATCTGCACTCCAGCAGAGGCTCCGAGTCGGCTAGCACCAGCAGCAATTAAATCAAGGGCTTCTTGGGTAGAATGGATTCCTCCAGAAGCCTTAACCCCCATTTGCTCTCCTACAGTTTGCCTCATAAGCGAAACTGCGTGGGTATTAGCTCCATTTGCCTTTAAGCGGCCATCTGAATCCTTTTGAATAGCAAAACCTGTTGATGTCTTAACAAAATCAAATCCTGCACTTTTTGCGCACTTACAGGATTCAACGATTTCTTCATCTGTCAGGTAGCAAGTCTCGATAATTAGTTTGGAAAGGGCAGATTTCCCCACCTTTTGGGCAATGAGGGAAAGTTCTTTTTGCAAAGCATCCCAATCGTGAGCCTTTACAAGCCCCAGTGAAACCACAAAGTCTAGTTCCTGGGCACCATCTGCTATAGCAATGGCTGCTTGGGCACACTTATTCTCTGCAGTAGACGCTCCTAAAGGAAAGTCTATAACAGTACAGGTCTTTACTCCAGTCCCCTTCAGAAGGGTAGCTGCAAGCTTTACATACACAGGGTTAATGCAAACGGAAGCAAAACCATAGGTAGCAGCCTCCTTGCAAAATGCTTCAACCTGTTCTTTTGTCGCAGTTGCAGAAAGCAACGTCTGGTCAATCATCTTGGAAAGTTCTTGTTTTGTCATAAAAAGTATTTTAACACATTTTATGAAACCTTGCCAACTACAATTCCTTTGCAGTCTATTTCCCTTCCGCTTCGTATAGCCTCTTCGTCAGCTCTAATAATCTTTACCATTATAAGGCTTCCGCTTTGGATATTTTCTTTTACATGACATTCAACATGCAAAAAATTTTCTGTTACAGCATGTATTATGCCAGAAGACAAGGAGGGCTGCCCAATACGAAGGCTACGACTGTTTTCAACTATAGCAGAAAAAACTTTTCCACAGGCATTTTTTATAAAGTCCAACTTTCCCTGCACTGCCCTTTCAGTCAGCCAAAGAGTCCTTTCACTTTTTATGTTTTCAGTTACTTGATTCTTCATGCTAAAAGCTACAGTTCCAGGTCTAGGAGAAAAGGGAAAGGCATGTATCCAAGAAAAGTTTATCTGATTGCACAAATCTTTCGTTAAAGAAAAATCTTCTTCGCTTTCACCAGGAAAACCTGCTATGATGTCACAACCAATAAAGGGATTATCCTTTGCCTTTCTAAGAAGGTTAACAGCAGTAACCACACTATCCCTTGTGTAAGGCCTTGCCATTGTATTTAAAATTTTGTCGCTGCCTGACTGTACGCTTAGGTGAAAAGACGGTTGAATCCTATAAGATTCAAGAACCTTGCAAAGTTCTGCTGTAATGTGCTGGGGATAGAAGGATGAAATTCTAAAGCGGATAGAGTCGGTTTCTTGTAACAGGATTTGCAGGAGTTTTGTAAAATCAATCCTTTCGCCATTTTTAGTAAAAACTGAATATTGACTTAAATTAACCCCTGTAAGCACAACTTCATAAAACCCTACATTCTCAAAGTCAATAACCCTACGCACTACTTCAGAGACGTCTAAAGACAGGGACTTTCCTCTAGCTAGATGAATCCGACAGAATGTGCAGGCATTGTTGCAGCCATCTTGAATTTTTAATGAAGGCCTGCTGTGTTTTTTAAAAACAGAAGTATATAAAGAAAAAACTTTCTGTTCAGGCTCTTTATACTGACGATTAAGGGAAAGGCAGTCTAAAAAACAGTTTAAAAGTTCAACTAAAAAATCCCTATCATACCAATTTTTTAAAAGCTGTAAGTCCTTACCAATTTGACCGGCTATATATTGCAAAAGGTATTTTTTTCTGCCAGGAACAATAACTATTCTGCTAGGTTCTATCTGCCGGATTAAGAGCCCATCTAATTGAGCATAACAACCAGTTATCAAAAGAACGGAGTTAGGGAATTTTTGTAACAGTAAGCGAATTAGCCTACGAGCCTTTTGTTCTGCCTTTGCTGTAACAGTACAAGTATTTAAAAGACATATAATTGTATTATAATTTACAGGGCTTTGGCTACTTATATTCTCACAGTCTACAGTAAAACCTGCTTCTTCAAAAGCTTTTCCGGCCCCTTCACTTTCATCTTGGTTGAGCCGGCAGCCTAAAGTCTCAATATGGACTAAAAAATTGTCCGCAATATACATACTTTTACTGAAGCTTTGACTGGCAGCGGACTTTTCCCCGCTGTGCATCATATGAACTAGAGGGACTAATACTTATTGACTTGTCGTATGCCACTATAGCATCTTGATAATATGAAGGATCCCTATGGGTCTCCGCATACTGTTCCCTTGCATACCCTAGCCTTGCCCACCAAGCATACTGATCACTTTCTAAATCAACAGCTTTACTAAGTGCTATATCAGCGTGTTCGTATTTCTTTTGCCTGATGTAAATCTCACCCATCATCCAATAAGATAAGCCAAGCCGTTGGGAACTGCGCTTTTCAGCATTAGTGATAACCACATACTGTTGCAAAAGGTTCAAGGCTTCACTGTATTTTTCAAGATAATACTTAGCTTCAGCTTGGATTTCAAGCAATCGGGGTTCCCGTGAGTTCAAAGAGCGGGCATCATCGGCATATTTTTCTGCCAGCTTGTACTGCCCATCCGCAACAAGGGCCCAGCACAATACAACATAAGATTCTATAGCCTGCCCTTGTGAGCGGGAAGAATCTGCTAGTTCTTCTTCGCAAACTCTTGCAGCTTCCTTATAATTTCTTTCCCTATAGAGCTTTAGGGCATCAGGCCTGCCCTGAGCAAAAAGACAAAAATGTGATAGAGTAAAAAAAAGAAATAAAGACTTTTTCAATAAACTTTTCATTTAGATACCTTCATTTTCTATTTCTGCTTGAAGCATAGTACATTTTCCGCTAAATACTGAACCAGGCTCAAGAACAGGCTGCTTAGAGGTAACATCGCCAATGACGGAACCGGTAGAGGTAACGTAAACCAAATTGTTACCGCGAATATTTCCTTTTACTTTTCCCCGAACCAAAACCCTGTCAGCTACAATATCTGCGTTGACCTCAGCATCTGTGTCTATTAGCAAATCACTGGTAGAATCAATAATTCCGTTCATTTTTCCCTTAATCATGAAGGGTTTTGCAAACTTTATGCTACCGGTAAAGGAAATATCAGAAGCCATTACTGTATCAAAATCTTCCTCATCTGTATCAAAGGGAGCTAAATCTTTTATGTCAAACATTCTTCTATTTTAGTTATATTTTTCCCTCTCGTCAAGATACATAGAAGGGACCTAAAAAAAGTGAAGTGCTTCAAGGCTTCCAAAAGAGACATGAATATGAGCAAAAATAATTCTATAATGACAAAATAATCACCGTATAGAGTATAAAATGAAAGTTTTTTTTCTGCTAAGGTTTCAATATTCCCACAAACATAATTTTCAGCAAAGGGTTCACTGTGATTCTTTATCCGGCCCAAAATATCAATTAAGCAGGTAACCCCGCTCCCTGTACTCCTAGCAGAAGGAACCCTATTTTCTACCGATCTAAAAACTGCCATTGACAGATGCTGCATCTGGCAAGCATTACTTTGCGACCATGAATCATTGCTTAAATTTATAAATGCATCTGAACCTTCAAGGACAAAACGTCGGCAAAGGTCTCCGAAAGTATCCTCAAAGCAAACAGGACAGGAAAAGCTAAGCCCCCGAATATTAAAGACGCTGAATTCGCTTCCTGCATCCCATAAATTTGAATCCCCCATAAGAAGGGCTTTGTAGATTCCTGGGAAAAGTTTTTTATAGGGAAAAGTTTCTGCAAAGGGTACAAGATGTATCTTTTTATAGACAAGGGGGGCTGGCATCTCAATATTTTCTAAAAGTCTATCAAAAACCAATACACCATTATAATCTTTATAAGAGCCCCCTTCTTTTTCTTTTATTTGATTGCCGATTACAAAGGCGCAATCTCTTTTTTGCATAAAATCCAAAAGATTTAAAACCATAGCATAGCGGTCTGTATCATTTCTTTCTATATAATTATAAAGTAAAGGGGGGACAAAAGCCGTTTCTGGCCAAACAACAATCTTAGCAGTAAAATCATCAAGGGCTTGGTCTGTTAAATCCATAAGCGTTTTTGCATCTCTTTTATAAACTTCAAGACCATATTTATTAGAATCTGTGTTATTTTGCACGCAGATAATAGGAAAAGATTTTTTTTCTTCAGAATTATACTTTTTTAGCAAAAAAGCACCTGAAAGCAGCAAAAAAGTGAAAAAAGTCCCAAAAGAAATCAGTAAAAGCTTTATTTCTTTTACGCTTTTTTCCCTTTGCAACAGGCAAGAAACTGTGGCAGAAGATAAGGCGAGCAAAAGAGAAAGTGGCCATATTCCCCCCCAGGAAGCAGACTGAATCAACAATGTATTTTTCCACTGTGTATAGGCTAAAATTCCATAGGGAAAGCCCAAAAAACCAAGCGTTTTTAAATACTCGTAAAGGCACCAGACAAGTGCCATAGCCAAAAAAGAAAAGCGGGCGCACAAAAAGGAAAAGGCTTTTAATGCAAGAAAAAGTAAAAGCATAAAAAGACCGTTAACAGCAGTCCCTAAATAAATAGCATACGGATTAAAGGAACAAAACCAAGAACACAAAAGTCCATACGAAAGACAACCATATAAAAAACCTAAGGGGATGAGGCTCTTTATGCTAGATACTCTTATACATATAAAGACAGGAATCAGTGCAAAATATGCAAGGAAAGATAAACCATTATTAAATATAAAATTTGGATGTGAAAGAAAAAAAAGTAAAATAGCTAAAAAAATTAAAACTAATTTACGGGAAGTTCCCATAAAGCTTTTTTTAACTCCTGACCAGACCGAAAAACAGCAACATAATGAGGTGCAACTGAAAGTTGTTCTCCCGTTTTTGGGTTTCTTGCCTTTTGCCGACCTTTTCTAAGTCGGGGCTCAAAAGTTCCAAAACCACGGAGCTCTATTGTATTGCCATTTTTTAAGGAATTTTTCAGTTCCTCAAAAAGAGATTCCATAACTTCTTGAACTAATTTCTTTTCACACTTTGTGTTCTGGTACACAGCTTCAACTAAATCATATTTTGTTATTTTTTCAGAAGACATCAATACACACCTCAACAAAAAATGGAAAAGTTCTTAAAGTAGAAGGTAAAAAGGGGTGTCCACAAGAAGCAGACTACCCTTTTAACCTTAGTTTGCGGCAACTTTAGCTGCAAATGTCACATTGTAAAGTTTTGCCATACGACTATTCTTACGAGCCGCTGCATTGGCCTTTATAACTCCCTTGCGTTTTGCATTGTCAATTTCTGACTGCAAAGCTCTAAGAGTTGTCTGAGCAAGTGCCTGATCCTTTTGCTGAACAGCAGCCATAAATTTCTTTACGCTTGTATGACAGCGGGATTTTACAGCCTTGTTGCGAAGGCGGCGGACTTCACTCTGTGCATGTCTTTTTTCTGCAGATGTCTGTTTTACTGACAAAGGAATACCCCCAAATAAAAACTGGATATTAGTTTATATTATAAAAAAATAAGTGTCAAGAGGGTATTTTTTTATGAAAAAAAATAATTTTTCAAAGTTTTTAAAAGACAAAATTTAGAAAGTGATATATAATAGTAGGTAAAATGAAAGGTGGTCTGTAAATATGGAAGCCTCGAAAAACTTCATTTTTTTACAGGCAACTTTGAAAATCATTATAGGGGAAAAAAATGGATGAAGCAAAAGTAAAAGAATTCCTAAAAATTTCAGCCGGTTCTGCTGAGGAAACAGCTTTTTCTGATTTTTTGGGTAATAATGGTGGAGATTTAACTTCTGCTATTGCAGAATATTTGGATGCAGCTGTAGATGCAGGAAGCAAAAATGGTTCTCCGGAATATCAGACTTGGTGCAAAGGTGTTGCTGCTGATATCTTAGGGGGAAAATACGCTTCTTTAGCAGATGTACAGGCAGCAGCCGATGCCTTTGCAGCAAGCTAAAGATTTAGCTCTAGGGGACACTATTGGAATTGTCGCGCCTTCTTTTGGCTGCACTACCGAACCGTATGCAACTAGATACAAGGAAGCAGTCCGTCTCCTTAGGGCTAGGGGCTATAAGCTAAAAGTTGGCTCCTGTGTTTTTAAAAATGATGGGTTAGGTATAAGCACCAACCCCTATGACGCAGCAAAAGAATTAGAAAATTTTTATCTCGACCCTAATATAGATGCCATAATCTCAGCTGGTGGCGGTGAACTTATGTGCGAAACAATATCGAATATTGATTTCGACAAAATCAAAGATGCTCCGGCTAAGATTTTTATGGGCTATTCTGATAATACAAATTTTATATTCCCTTTGCTAACCCTCTGTGGCAAGCAAGCTATTTACGGGCCTTGCATTTCTGGCTTTGGAAAAAGTTGGGAAGCAGCAGAATGGGATGCAATAAATCTTCTAGAAGGTACAAAAAAGGAATTTGAGGGCTATCCCCTATTTCAATTAGATGAAGCTGAAAGCGAAAGTATTCCGCAAAAAAAAGAGTTAAAAGTATTTAAAGGAAACTCAATAGTTCAATCAACTGAATTTTCAGGCCTTTTAATAGGTGGCTGTCTTGACGTCTTAAATAACTTAGCTGGAAGTAAATTTGATACTATGAAAGCTTTTACCGCTAAGCACAAAAATATCATCTGGGCACTAGAGGCTTGTGACCTGTCTCCCTTGGATATACGAAGAGCTTTGTGGCATTTAAAAGAGTGCTCTTGGTTTGAAAATGCAAGTGGATTTATTATTGGTCGCCCACTTGCAGCCTGGAAGCAAGCTATGATGGGAGTTGACCAATACAATGCGGTTACAGGTATTTTAGCGGACTTAAATCTTCCAATTATTATGGATGCAGATATAGGTCATATAGATCCAACCTTGCCCCTGCTCATGGGAGCAGAGGCAAAAGTAAGGGTTGAAAACGGCAACTGGAAAATCAGCTTCTTATAAGCAAAGGCATTTAGATGCGGATTTTCTTCTTGCTTCCCGCATAATATTCTTTTCTCATAGCTTTTACTTGCTCG
The DNA here is from genome assembly GCA_905236465.1 of uncultured Treponema sp. GTDB lineage: Bacteria > Spirochaetota > Spirochaetia > Treponematales > Treponemataceae > Treponema_D. The sequence continues at coordinate 15,251 of CAJOQA010000144.1, read as the reverse complement.
TCTTTTAGGTAATCATCAAAATTCATCATGCGGTCAATTATGCCGTTCGGGGTTATTTCTACAATCCGGTTGGCAATAGTAGAGATAAACTCGTGGTCATGGCTTGAGAATATAACTACACCTGGAAACTTGGTCAATCCTTGGTTAAGGCTTTCTATAGACTCCAAATCAAGATGGTTTGTAGGGTCATCAAGGATAAGAACATTAGCGCCAGAAAGCATCAGTTTTGAAAGCATACAGCGGACCTTTTCTCCACCGCTTAAAACCTTTACTTTCTTAAGGCTTTCATCCCCTGAAAATAGCATCCTGCCAAGGAAGCCCCTAACATAGGAGTCGTCCTGTTCTTTTGAATATTGCTTAAGCCATTCTGTTATATTTAAGTCATTATTAAAATAAGCTGAATTATCACGCCCCATATAGGCATGGCTCGTGGTCTGGCCCCAAGAAATATCCGCACCTTCACACTTTACTGTTTCAGATATTATATCAAAGAAAGAAGTTATAGAGTTATGTTCCATTCCTACAAATGCAACCTTTTCTCCCGGATGGACTGTAAGGCTAAAGTCTTTTAGCAAAACTGCACCTTCATTGTCCACAGAATTCAGGTGCTCTGCGGTAAGAACAAAGTTTCCAATCTGTCTTTCAGGGGTAAACTGCACAAAGGGAAACTTACGGCTTGTAACCGGAAGCTCATCAAGTTCAAGTTTTTCAAGTACCTTTTTGCGACTAGAGGCTTGCCCAGCTTTAGAAACATTAGATGCAAAGCGCTGGATAAAGGTCTTAAGTTCTGCAATCTTATCCTCGCGTTTTTTCTTCTCGTCTTTAGCCTGTTTTTGCAAGACCTGGCTCATGTGGAACCAGAAGTCATAGTTACCGGTAAATTGTGTAATCTTACCATAATCAATATCGCAAACATAGGTACAAATTGCGTTCAGGAAGTGGCGGTCGTGGCTGACAACGATAACTATATTGGGGAATTCAATGAGGAAGTTTTCTAGCCAAGTAATACTTTCCAAATCAAGACCGTTTGTAGGCTCATCAAGAAGCAAGATGTCAGGGTTACCAAAAAGAGCCTGAGCTAAAAGAACACGGACCTTCTGGCCTTCGTCCAAGTCTGCCATCATCTTGTCGTGAAATTCTTCTTCTAAGCCAAGACCTGAAAGCATCTGTTCTATTTGGTTTTCAGCTTCATAGCCTCCGAGTTCCCCAAATTCAGCTTCCATTTCCGCGGCCTTTATGCCATCTTCTTCTGAAAAATCAGGCTTTTCATAAATAGCATCCTTGTCTTTTCCAAGTTTATATAACTTTGGAAAACCCATAAGGACTGTCTCTTTTACTGAATACTGGTCAAAGGCAAAGTGGTCCTGAGACAACTTAGCCATACGCTCACCAGGTGTTATAATAATTTCACCTGTATCGTGCTCCTGCTCACCTGAAAGAACTTTTAAAAATGTAGATTTTCCTGCCCCATTGGCACCTATAATTCCATAGCAGTTACCCTTTAAAAACTTAAGGTTAACATCTTTAAAAAGAGGTTTTTCACTAAATTTAAGACTAACATCAGATACTGTAATCACTGCTCGCTCCTAATAGCTTATTTTTTACCAAAAATTGATTTTAACTTTGCAAAAAGACCTGTCTTTTTGTTTTTTGTGCTAACACTTGGCTTATGAACTTGCTGCCCCTTACCCTTACGGGTAGCAGATGACTGTTGCGAGGCAAGCGTTTTTTCTACCGTCACGGGCTTTGACGATTTGCCACCAAATCTTTCTTTATAAAGTTTCATGCGCTCATCTGTTGACATTGTGGCAAGCATCGCTTCTTCCTGTTCATTAAAGACACGGCGATCCCTTTTATACTTTCGGCCAGCTTCCTCGTTTGCACGTGAATAACGCCCGTGTCCCCTTTCTTTTTTGGTGCTAGAAGAATCGCGGTGCCGGTCTCCCCTATGACGGCGTCCCCTGCCTGACTTTTCATATTCAGCAGCCCGTTTCTTTCCAAAGTCACTTTTATCGTTGTAGTCTTCACGGTAATTGTCAGTTCGGATATAAATACCGGAGGATTTGTCTTCTGCAAACAAACTTTCTTCTGCAACACGAGATGGGATGGGCTTTTCAATATAGCGCTCAATGGCTGGCAAACTGTATACATCCTGCTCAGAGCAAAAAGTATACGCTTTACCGGACTTACCTGCCCTAGCCGTGCGACCAATTCGGTGAACATAATTCTCAGCTTCGTTGGGTAAGTCGTAATTTATGACCATTGCAAGGTCGCTTACGTCAATGCCCCGGGCTGCGACATCAGTTGCCACAAGGCACTTGACCTTACCGGCTTTAAATTTATCCATTATCTCTAAACGCTTTTTTTGAGGAAGATCTCCGATAATAAACTCACTTTGAGTCCCGTTAATACGCAACCTTTTGGCAACAACTTCACAAGACCGCTTTGTGTTACAAAAGATAATAAGGCTTTCTGGTTTTTGATCCCTAATTATCCCCAAAAGAAGGGGCAATTTTTTGTCGCTAGAAACATGGAAAAGCTCTTGATCAATTTCATCTACGGTAATGTTGTCTGCTGCAATTGTTATTTCTGCAGGGTTACGGGTATATTCCCAGGCAAGATTCTTTACATAAGAATTTAAGGTAGCGGAGAAGAGCATAGTCTGCCTTTTTTCTGCTACAGGCAAAACTTTTATAAGGGTCCGTAAGTCAGGATAAAAACCCATGTCAAACATTCTGTCAGCTTCATCTACTGCAAGGAAGGAAACCTGACTTAAATCCATCTGCCCCCCTTCATGTAAGTCTATTACACGGCCAGGGGTACCAATCATAATATCAACACCTTTTTTTAGTGAAGCAACTTGCTTATCGTATCCTACTCCACCGTAAAAGGAATCGCACTTTAACTGTGTAAATTTGCAAAGTTTTTCGGCTTCCTCTTGAACTTGAACGGCAAGTTCCCTTGTTGGAACCATTATCAAAGCCTTTTTTCCAGAAACTTCTGCACGGCTTAACAGTTCCTGAATAATGGAAACAAGGTAGGCGGCTGTCTTACCAGTACCTGTCTGTGATTGCACATACAAATCACGACCTTCTAGGGAATTCTGCAAAACCTGAGCTTGGACAGGTGTACATTCAACATAACCTGCAGCCACAATTCCCTGCTGAAGCTGTTCATTCAGCGAAAATTCAGTAAAATTCATGTGTTTTCCTATTTAATCTATATTTTGTACTGCATTTTTGAAAACTCAAAAAAGCAGTTTATCGGAATGTTTGTTGCAAAGATTATATATTTTTTTGAAAATAATGTATAGAGTACCTAAGCTGTAAAAACGTAAGAGACTTCTTGACATAATTTGTTTTTTTATAGAATATATTACATATTATGGATATAAGTAAGTTTTCCCGTCAGTATCTTGAGTCGCTTTCTACAAGTGACCTGATGGAACTTTCAAATGATTTTGGTATAGATATTCCTGAGAATCTCGATAGAAATTTTATAATTGGGGAGCTTCTTGAAGTTTCTGAAGAAGAAGGGATTTCTGAAGATAATTTTAATATATCTGACCAAACTATTGATATTCCGCAAAAACTTCCTGAAAGTTACGGGAAGAACATGGTTAGGGCTATACTTCACAATCCGGCATGGGCCTTTGTCTTTTGGGAAGTAAGAAAAGGGGGCCATGATAAATTGCTTTTACGGGCTAACTTTTTTCAGAAAAAAGAAGATGAGAAGTCAGATGATTACTATGATATTGAGATAAAATCAATGTGCTCAAGTCAATATATAATGATTCCTCCAGAGAAGAAATATTTTTGTATTGAACTTTATGCTAGAAAAGATGGTGTTTTTGAAAAAATTGATTCTACTGAAAAAATTTCTATTCCAACAGAAGGAAACGAAATCAAAAACATTCAGCCTGGGCAAAAGACTGATTTTCCGCCACTGGTAAAACTTTCAGGCATCGAGGAGCTTTTAAGCAGCCATTATAGGGAGCATAGACAGGCATTCTGATTAATGGGCACCTCGAAAAAGGACGTATTCGATGACTAAAGCTTTTCGAGGCTCCCTAATGATAACTGCTAAAAAAAATAAAAAATAATCCGATAACAAAATGGGAGCAAAAATTTGTCTGACAAGAAGCTTATATTTATAATAGTTGCTGAACAAGGGTTCATTTCTACGCTACAAGATGAAAATAATGACTCTTTGAATCCTCAAAACGAGATTCTCTTTGGTGCAATTACACAAACCTATATTCCGTTATTAAACATGCTCTCTAAGTTGGAAAATGAAAAAATTCCTTTTAAGCTTTCCCTTGTGCTTAGCCCAGTTACCTGTACTCTTTTAAAAAATGAGGAAATTCAAAGGTTATATATAGAATACCTAGACAGGAGAATCGCTTTAGGCGACGAAGAACTAGAGAGAAATAAAAACGATAGCCAGCTTTTGGACCTGTGCCGCAAGCAAATAACTGCTTTTCAAAAGTGTCGAGTGGACTTTATAGACACATACAAGCAGGATTTGGTTGCTAAATTCAAGGAATTTGTTAAAAAGAAATATATAGAGATAATTCCTACAGCTGCAACTTATGCCTATTTGCCACAGTATACTTCTATGGCTGAAGCGCTTAACGCACAGATAGAAACAGGTTTACAAGCAAGTCGGCACTTTTTTAGCGACACCGGTTACGGTTTTTACCTACCCTACTTGGGCTTTACAGAAGAGATAGAGGAAAGGCTAAGGGCTTACAATGTAAGCTATACAATTCTTGACACAAAGGCACTTTTGTTTTCAGAAGGCTATGGCGGTGGAAAGGGCATATTTAGTCCGGTAAGAGGTAACCGCTCTTTAGTTTTCTTTACACGGGATCCTGATACGCCATCTGATATCAGTGGAAATTCAGGTTTTATGACGGCTTCTTGCTATAAAAACCAGCAGTCTGATGTGGGCTATGACCTACCAGGTGAATATCTTGAAAGTTTTTTAGGCAACTGCAAAATTCGGGTGCAGACACTTTACAAGTATAGGAATAACTTAGGTCAGACCTATTCTTTTGAAGAGGCAGAAGCTCAGGTAGAAAAAGATGCCCTTGCTTTTTATCAGGCAAAAAAAGCCAAGTTAGAGGAAGCTGCAAGTATTCTTAACGATGATGCACAACTTGTCTGTTTGATGCCGGCAGAACTTTTGGGGCAGACTTGGGCAGAAGGGCTTTCTTTTTTTGAGCAGGTGATACGGCTTGTCGCAAAAGACGGGGCTATTACCTTAAGTTCCTGCAATGAAAACATTCAAAAACAATATTCACTGACTAAAATTAAGCCCTACCAGTGTGGTGGTAGCGGTACAGGATACGGTGAAGATTTAGTTGACTCAAGCAATTCCTTTCTTATCCGCCATGTACGTACAGCAACAGAAAGGATGATCGACCTTACAGGCCGTTTTCCCTCGGAGACAGGTCTTAAAGCTAGGCTCTTAGCAATGGGGGCACGAGAAGTTCTTCTAGCGCAAAGCGGAGAATGGCCAAAGATGATACACGAGGGGAAGGATCCTGATTGGGCAGAAAGAAGCTTTACAAAGAATATACTTTCTTTTACTAATGTATTTGATTCTCTTGCAAGCAACACTGTAAGTACTGAATGGCTGACTAATATGGAAAAAGATCATGCAATTTTTCCTTGGTTGAATTACAGGGTCTTTGCAAGAAAAAAATAAGGCGGTTTATGAGAAAGAGAGCTGCTTTTTGTCTGTTGTTACTCATATCTCTTGGCAGACTATGGTCATTCGGTAAAAAAGATAGTCCAACTCAAGTAAAAGAAGTTTCAAAAGAAGAAGTTGAAGTATTTAAAGGGCAAAATGATTTTCCTGACTACCCCGATTACTTTAACGATGTGCTAAATACAGCCCTTGAGGAAATATACAAAAAGTCTTACATAAAAGCAGTAAAGAACTTTGTGCAAAAGGACAAAGACATATATGTTCTTGACTATGGGAAAACTGACTTTGTAACTGCTAATGCGGATTTGGAAGAAAGCGCTAAAGCTGAGGCCTGCATAGAAAAAATTATTTCGTTAGAAAAACAATATGAAGAGATCTGGCAGGGACTATATAAAGAAACCCAGGGCTTCTCTACTCTTATTGAAGCAGCTTCGTATGATGATGCAATAGGAAAATGTGAAAATATTAACCAGAAATTTCAAGAGCTGTCACTGATTCAGGAAGAAGTTTCTACCCAAGGCAAAAGCATCCAATCAATCTTTTTAAAATTAAAATCAAAAGGAATAGCTGAAGAGAAAAGCTGGCTTTCTTATTGTGAAAAATTTATTTTGGGTACAGGAAAGACAGCAGGTACAGGTCTCATTGGGGCAATGGAAACTGCAAGTTCTAGCATCTATGAGCTGCTGTGTGCTAGTCTAGAAAAAAAAGCCCTTTCAGATGGAAAAATTATAGAAAGCGGATTAACTGAAAAAGAAATATTAAAAAGAGAAAGTGACGGTTCACTTCCGCAAAGGGTAAAGTATAGAAGCGCAGCTGAAGACTTATATAATCTAAGCAGAGTAATGGAAGAACTTGCAAAAATTGATATAAATGCAAAAGCCAAAAAAGATAGCAAAAAAAGACACCATGAAGAAGATTTAAAAAAATCTGCAGAAACACTAAAGTTCTTAGGAGAAAAAACACAGGAACTTTTTTCTTTAGCTGATTCGTTGAATGAAAGCCAAGCTATAGCTGCTGAATTTGAAGGTAGGAAAGAAAATGTCCTTGAAGAGCTTAGGAGTAAAAAAGATAGTGTCACAAAAGGTCTTTCTTCATCCTCTAAAAACTTTTCCTTACATATAGATGAGGCTCTAGCCTTAAGCAAGGAAAAATGGATAAAAAGTGCAAATGACTTACCCTTAGACGTTCCCCGCTGGCAAGAAGAAATAAAAATATTCACTGCTGCCCTTTCCTTTATGGGGGATTTTTCTTCAAAAAGAAGTACAGATTTGCTGACCCTTGCTTCAGAACGATTGATAAAAGCAGGAGATGCTATGTATGCTGATAATAGCAGTAGCTATAATGAAGCGAAAAAAAATGCCCCCTATCTTCTTGAAGAAAATGCAGAGAGAACTGATTTAAAGCAACATCCAAAAATATTCCTTGAAAGCACCGAAGAAATCAGGAAAAGAATTAGTGATGATATTGCTGCGCTAGAAAATGGCGGAAATGAATTGAATGAAGCAGGCACAAAGTTTAAGGGCAACATTCAGGTAATGCAGAAAAAACTAAAAACTCCTATTGATAAACTGAAGGAATTAGATAAAACTTGTAAGGCTGATTCAGATGCTATTTTAACACAACAACTAGAAGCAAAGGCAGCGATAAATGAAGTATCACTTTATTATAGCAGGGCACTTCAGGCCTATAACAGTGAAAACTACAATTCCGCCCAGACAAACCTGAACAAGGCTACAAAAACATACGATTCTATCCTCTATGAGCTAAGAAAAGATGCGGATATTCAAGACGAGACCTTTTCCAACTTGACACAGTTAAAGCAGGATTTGGTTGCCAAGCAGCGACCCCTTCTTATAAGAAAATTAAGGGATTTAAAAGCTAACATAAAAAGTTTTTATTATGCCGGAGATTTTGAAGAAGCGAATGCCTGCATAATTCAAGCCGATCAGGTGCGTGAAGAATGGGCTCTTTTTATGGACTCGCAAATGGAAAGCGACGACGAGCTTGAAAGGTTAAGAACGTTAGTAAACACAGCCCTTTCAATAAAAAGTGGTCGTGTTTTAAATCCTGAAGATCCCTTATATCCTGAAATGTCCCAAATACTTTCAATTTCCTACCAATATTATACTGAAGGGCAAAAAAAACTTTCTAAAAAAGAAACAAAAGAAGGGAAAAAATTACTTACTAAGGCAAAGGACAAACTTAATGAATTGAAAGTGGTTTATCCTAGAAATAAGGAAGCAAGCCTGCTTTCTATGCGTATAGATAAAATTCTTGATCCAAAATCCTTTACCTCAATGTTCAGGGAAAAGTTTAATGAGCTAAAAAAAATAAACTATGCCTCTAGAGATGCTAATGCTGTAGCAGGGTATGGGGATTTACAAGATCTCTACGAAATGGATTCTTCTTATCCAGGTCTGTCAGATTTTATTTACGAAGTAGAAATAAGCTTGGGGCTAAGGGAAAGGCCTGTTGACAACTCTGCAAAAGAAGCAGCGGAAGCCATTGCTCAGGAAGCCTTGGCAGAGCTTGACAATGCAGGCCGTGACACTTTGATTCTTGAAGGGATTAAGGCAAAAGCAAAAGAAGCACTTGAGCTTGACGAGAACAACGGAACAGCTCTCGCAGTAATAGATGAAATCGCACTAAGGACTGGAGCTCAAGCTGCGGTTGTTCTTTCTGCAGAGGACGAAGCTAAATACCAGCAAGCGGTAAGTTATCTGCAAAATGGCAATATAATTGCGGCTAATGCAAACCTTCAACAGCTTTTGCAAAAAAGTGAGAATGCCCGTTCTGCAAAGATTTTAAAGCTTAAGAACCGCATAGAGGGAATGTTAAAGTGAAAAAATTATATACAATCTTATTATTTTTTCTAATACTTTTTTCTCTACCGACGGGACTTTTAGCCCAAAACTTTTATTGGGAGGCTCCTGTTCAAATAACAGCACAAGGAAGTGACTGTAGGTTTGCTGATGTTGTGCAGGCAGAAAAAAAGACAAAAAACACCTTTTTATTCTGGCAGGAAATTGATAATAACAAAAAGCAGATTTACATTTCCATGCAAAAAAGCACCGATGGCTATACCTGGAAAAAGAAAGAAAGATTTTGTGGCCCCTTTTCATATTCAGGAGAAGTGCCGCAAATCTATTCAGCTTCATCAAATGACAAGGGAAGGCTTGCAATTGCAATTCTTAGCGAGACAAGGGAAATTACAGTTCTTTTTTCTGATGATGAAGGGGAAACTTTTACAGATTTTATTTTGCAAAATGAAGATTTCCCCCTTGTAGCCCCCCGTGTCTACCCTCTTTCAAACAACGAATTCATTGTTTTTGCAAGTCTTGCTGATAAAGAAAAATTCAACCTAGTTTACTCAATTTCAAAAAAAGGAAAAAAGGGAGTTATAGAGTGGTCTGACTTTACGGAATTTGAAATTAAAGATAAAAAAGTCTCAAATCCATTCGTTCCTTTTATAGCCAACGTTGGCTTTTCTGGAGACCTCCTTGTTTTTCAGGCACAATACTCTGCTAACAACAGGCTTTCGTTTCAAATTTTCTCATCCTTAACAAAAGACAATGGAAAGTCGTGGACTGAGCCTGTAATGCTAACGGGTAATTCTCAAACTTTTACAAGCTACAACAACCAAAGACCCATTATCTATTATTTGGGTAGTGACGTCTATATGGCATGGGAAAGGTCCACTTACGGTAGCGCTACCTCTTCAATATATTCTTGCACCATGAACTCAAAGGGGCAGTTAAAAAATGAAATGGCAAAAATAAACACCAGCGGAAACTGCTACCGCCCCTTCTTTTTTAGCAAGGGTAAAGATTTTTGCCTTGGCTGGACCGACTTACAAAACTCAATGAGCCAAGTATTGTTTTCAACAAAAAGAAAAACTTTTTGGGACGAAGAAGACACACTCATTTCTCGGACAGGTTCTACTGCAATTCCCCTAATATGCAATAAGGGCAAAAATATTTCCTTTGCCTGGCAGGAAAAAAATGCAAAAGGCTACAGTATAAACACGGTCGTAAAGGATTCTTCAACATCTTTGCCGTCTATAAAAGCAGAATCCTTTGAAAGTGGAAAACGGTCTGCAGCAGATTTAGCGAGGGCAACATTTATTCCCTCTGATGATTCATCTGGAATTAAAGGTTTTTCTTGGATTTTTACCCAAGATGAAAAGGAAGAGCCGCCACAAAAACTCATGCGGATTCCACAAGAATCCTTAATTGAAGGGAATGCTACAAAAGATGGAAAGTGGTATTTTAAAGTTAAGCAAATAGACTATGCTGACAATTGGTCTCAAACCGCAGTCCTGACTTATGTAAAAGACACTACTCCCCCACTTGCCCCTAAAATACTTTTACCAGACCAAGACGATGAGGGGCTTTTACAAAGCAATACTTTTTTTGTAAATTGGCAGGCTGCAGAAGACGAGCCTGATGCAGATGATATTGTAGGTTATTCCTGGGACTTGGACTTTATAGTCCCCTTAGAGCGAAGACTTTGCGAAAGTCCAAGGCATCCCCTTAGAATTTCAAAAGAAGAGCTGAAAGAAAAAATCTTACAACTTATAGAAGCAAATGAAGACCTCATACAGAATGCTAAAGAACCGCCTCTTTACGTAAAGGGGGATTCAATAGTAGAAACTGAGCAGTATAAAAACCTTCGTAACGGAATCTATGTTTTTAGCTTAACAGCTATTGACAGTGTTGGAAATATAAGCAAGGCTTCTAAAGCAATACTTGCACTGAACAAATACATTCCCTCAACTTATATAACCGCCATAGACAGTAAAAGGGATTCCTTTGGGGATATCAGTCTTGAAATTTTTGGCGGAGGCTTTACCTATGATGGGAACATACATTCCATCTATATAGATAAAGATGGCAAGGCTCCATATGACTATATACTTACAGCTGAAAAAAATGAATTTCAGATAAAATCAAACAATACAATTGATAACATTCTTCTTATGGAGATGTTAGCGGGTAGCTATTACATAGGTCTTGTTCATAGCGACAGGGGCCTTTACTTTTCAAAAGACCCATTGCTAGAAGTCCTAGAAACAGGAACTGTAAAAATATTTAATACTTATGATTTTATCCCAAAATGGATTTCAAATCCTACAGAAACAAAGCAAAGTATCAACATCTCTCTTTTGCTTCTTGCTGGACTTCTACTGCTTGCCCTTTTAGCTATAATTGTAGGGTCAAGGGCACTTGCCAATGTTGCAAAAGAAACAATTACTGTAAATGCTGAAATCAGGGCTCTTTTAGAAGGAGGACTTATGCCGCACGAAAAAAAATATAAAACAGAACAACTAAAAAAACGGGGTATGGGCCTTCGCTTTAAAATGATGACCTATACTACAAGTTTGATTGTATTCTTGATTATTCTTGTTATTTTAGCTCTAAGCTACATAATGATGGCTAGGGAAGAGACAACAAGATCTCAAGGTCTGTACCAAAGGGCAGAAGTTCTTCTTGATTCAATGGCAACAGGGGCGAAAGTCAACCTGCCGAACGCTGCAAGCAACTTGCTTTCTTTAGCTGACCTTACTTCAGAAGCAGAAACCCTTTCCGACTCCCGCTACGCAGTAATTACAGGCTACGGGGCAAATGCAGCAGATACAAACTTTGACTACATTTGGGCAACAAACGATGCTCTTATAGCAGCTAAAATAGACACAAAAACATTTGTCAATGGGCAAAGCCGCTTTAAGGTAACTGGCGTAGAAGAGATAACAGAACGTTGCGCAAAACTTAATAGCTTAGCAGATGAAAAGGTAAGTTTCCTAAGCAGTCAAATTCAAGAGCTAAATGCGGAAGGTCTTGATTTAGCAGGTAAAAACGATGCAAAGAGCATTGAACGGATAAATGAAATTGGAGAAATAACAAGGCAGCTAAACAAAAGAGTTAGCGAAGCCCTTGAAGAAATTTCTAAAGAGGGAACTGGTACCTACCCTTCTTATGACAAGACAAAGATAAACTATGAGCAAACAGACTATCTTTTTTACAAGCCGGTAGTTTATCATTATGGAAATGAAAATACATACGTTCACGGAATTGTATTTTTGCAGATTAATACCCAGTCACTCATAGATGAAATGGGCAGGGCTAAAATGGCAATAATAAAAATGTCAATTGCAGCCCTGGCCATTTCAATTCTACTAGGACTCCTTACTGCTATACTTTTATCTGGTATTATTGTAAAACCAATAAACCGTCTTGCCCGTCACGTTGCAATGATCCGTGATACTGACGACAAGAAAAAACTTGCTGGAAAAGAAATAAAAATAAAAAGTAAAGACGAAATAGGAATGCTTGGCGACACAGTAAATGAAATGACTAAGGGCTTAGTGGAGGCCGCCGTTCAAGCAGAAAACCTAACATTCGGTAAAGAAGTACAAACAAGATTTTTGCCCCTACAGTCAGATAAACTTGGCAACACACTGACTACAGGCTCACTTAAAACTAAGGGAGCTGATTTTTTCAGTTACTATGCAGGCGCAGACGATCTTTCTGGTGACTACTTTGACTACAAAATGATCGACCCAACCCACTATGCGGTTATAAAATGTGATGTTTCAGGGCATGGGGTTCCGGCAGCTTTGATTATGGTTGAAGTTGCAACCCTTTTTTTGAACGCCTTCAGATCCTGGAATATGAAAAACCCAGCTCAGGGCACAAACATAAGTCCTGTTGTCGGTCAGATAAATGACCTGCTTGAAAGCCGTGGCTTTAAGGGAAGATTTGCAGCCTTTACAATGGCAATAATAAATACAGAAAACGGGGACTGTTCTTTTTGCAATGCAGGCGACAACCTTATACAAATTTACGATGGTAAGGAAAGAAGGAAAAAAATAATTACCCTGCCAGAAACTCCGGCTGCAGGAATGTTCCCCACTGACCTTGTTGATATGAGAGGTGGCTATAAGGTCATAAAGCAAAAGTTAAAAAAAGGAGATATCCTCTTTTTATACACTGACGGTATTGAGGAAGCAAAACGAAACTTCAGGGACAAAAGCGGAACTATTATTCCATGCAGTGAAAAGGGGCTTAACGAAGGAGATGTTCACGGGAACCATAAAGTCGGCGAGACATCTGAAGAAATGACTCCAGAGCGCGTTACAGAGATAATTGAAAAGGTATACGCTGGAGGTACCTACGTATTGAAAAAGCAGCATGATCAGGAAGCTGAAACAGAATATACATTTGACTTTTCTAACTGCGAGCAAACTGCGGAAGACGCAATAATGGCCCTAGTCTCTGTTGAAAAAGTCTTTAGAATGTATAAAAATGCAGAGCCAAAGGTATCGGACAGGGTAAAAGTGGACCGTAAAATTGACGAATTCCTTCGCCTTCATTTTAAGGAATACGGGGATTGGTGCTCTGACCGAACAGATATAGAAAACCAACCGACTCACATTTACTATCATGGCATATTAGAAGACCCGCAGTATGATGACTTAACCCTCATAGCCATAAAGAAAAACTAAAGATTGATAAAAATTTGAATATATGCTATAATATGTGCCGTGGTTGCTTTAGCAGCCTCTGCATCCGCTGCAGACGGATGCAAACTATTTACTCACAGAGGTACACGGTATGAAGTACACTGCAGAAGTGGAACACATGTGTCCGCTTGCAAAGGGCGCTTATCATGGGCCTGCTCCTATTCCAGAAGAAGGAAAATGGGTACAGGCAAAAAATCAGGAAGACATTTCAGGTTTTACACACGGAATCGGTTGGTGTGCACCACAGCAGGGTTGTTGCAAACTTACACTTAATGTTAAGAACGGTGTAATTGAAGAATGCTTGGTAGAAACAATCGGTTGCTCAGGTATGACTCACTCAGCTGCAATGGCTTCTGAAATCCTTATTGGAAAAACAATCATTGAAGCCATGAACACTGACCTTGTTTGCGATGCTATCAACACAGCAATGCGTGAACTTTTCTTACAGATTATCTATGGTCGCACACAGTCTGCCTATTCAAAAGATGGTCTTAAAGTTGGTGCTTCTCTCGAAGACTTAGGAAAGAACCTTCGTTCACAGGTTGGAACTATGTTCGCAACACGCAAGACTGGTCCCCGCTATCTTGAAATGACAGAAGGTTATGTTGAGCAGTTAGCCTTAGACAAAGACAACCAGATTATCGGTTACAAGACAATCAACTTTGGCAAGCTCATGGATGCGCTTAAGGCAGGAACAGATCCAAAAGAGGCTATTGAAAAGGCCCGTACTCACTATGGTCGTGTAACAGAAGATCAGGGCGCAGTAAAATTCATTGATCCTCGCAAGGAGTAAGAGAATGGCATTATTTGAAGATTTTGAAGGCCGCATTCCCCAAATTAACAAAACACTTAAAGAATATGGTTTCTCTGAAGGAGAAAAGGGACTCAACGAAGCACGTGACTTGTGCAAAAAGAACGGCTTTGACCCATATGAAATCTGCCAGTCAACACAGCAGATTTGCTTTGAAGACGCAAAATGGGCCTATGTTTTAGGTTCTGCTATTGCCCTCAAGAAGGGAGAACAAGCTGGCTCTATAACAGGTTCAGATGCATCTGCTGCTATTGGAATCGGTTTGCAGTCATTCTGCCTTCCAGGTTCTGTTGCAGATGACCGCAAGGTTGGTCTTGGACACGGAAACTTAGGCGCCCGCCTCTTGAGCGAAGACACACAGTGCTTTGCTTTCCTTGCAGGCCATGAATCTTTTGCTGCTGCAGAAGGAGCAATCAAGATTGCCGCTAATGCAAACAAGGTACGCAAGAACAAGCTCCGCGTTATTCTTAACGGTCTTGGTAAGGATGCAGCTAAGATTATTTCTCGCATCAACGGCTTTACCTATGTGCAGACAAAGTTTGACTACTTTAACGGTGAGGGAACAGACAAGGCTCTTACAGTAGTAGAAGAAGTAAAATTTGGTAACAATCCTGACCGTGCTATTGTTAGGTGCTACGGTGCCGATGATGTTGGCGAAGGCGTTGCAATTATGTGGCATGAAGGAGCAGACATCTCCATCACCGGTAACTCCACCAACCCCACCCGCTTCCAGCATCCCGTTGCGGGCACCTACAAAAAGGAACGCTGGGAAGCCGGTAAGAAGTACTTCTCCGTGGCTTCCGGCGGCGGCACCGGCCGTACCCTGCATCCCGACAACATGGCTGCCGGCCCTGCCTCCTACGGCATGACCGTTGCGGTGGCCGTGGCTGTGCAGGAAGCAATGAACAAATAATGCCAAACAAGAGAAAGCTCCCGACCGGGAGCTTTCTTTTTGTTTGGCAAATGAACAATTAACAATGAATAATGAACAATGATATACTCCGGGCCGCTTTGCGGGCCTACTTGCGAAAAGAAAGCGGGTATATTAAAATATCCCGTGATGTGTGTATCAACGGGTTTGACGGAGAAGGGCGGAGGTCGGGAGTCATGAACGGACAGAAAACGGTCTGGGTAACCGGCGCTTCCAGCGGTCTGGGGCTTCATACCGCTATGCAGCTGCAGAAGGACGGCTGGCGCGTGATT
>CAJOQA010000143.1 GCA_905236465.1 uncultured Treponema sp. | reverse complement strand
GTTCTAAATCGCGCTATTACAGCGATTTAGAACTCGCAGGCAATCTCGAAAAAGTCACGAAAGTGAGTTTTTCGAGATGCCCTTAAGATACTAAGCGGTCAGAAGGTCTTAGAAGTCTGCCAGCTTGGGAGCCCGGGGGAATGGGATAACATCGCGGATGTTTGCCATTCCTGTGATGTAGCGGAGCAAGCGGGCAAAGCCTAACCCAAAACCTGAGTGAGGCACTGTGCCAAAACGGCGCAAGTCCAAGTACCACTGGTAATTTGTCATGTCCATGCCGCGTTCCTGACAGACCTTGAGCAACTTGTCGTAGTTTTCCTCGCGCTCTGAGCCGCCGGTGATTTCCCCTAAGCCTGGTACTAAAACGTCTACTGCGCGCACGGTAATGCGGCCCTGCTCATCAGGTTCGTTCTGCTTCATGTAAAAGGCCTTTACGTCTTTAGGGTAGTTATAGACCATTACCGGAGATTTGAAAATCTGCTCTGTAAGGTAACGCTCGTGCTCGGTCTGAAGTTCTTTTCCCCACGTAATGGGGAATTCAAACTTATCATTGTATTTTTCTAGCTCTGCAACTGCTTCTGTGTAGGAAATCCTCTTAAAGGGAGTGTCCACAACATGCTGTAGCTGGGCTATAACGCCAGGCTGTATCCGCTTTTCAAAGAAGGCCATGTCCTCGGGGCATTTTGTCAGTGCCCAGTTGAGCAGGTACTTTAAAAATTCTTCTTCAAGGTCCATGTCATCAAAAAGATCAAAGAAGGCCATCTCAGGCTCGCACATCCAGAATTCGCTTAAGTGGCGGGGTGTATTTGAATTTTCTGCCCTAAAAGTGGGACCAAACGTGTAAACCCTGCTTAATGCTGTGGCAAGTGTTTCTGCCTCAAGCTGACCGCTTACTGTTAAATTTGCCTTTTTACCAAAAAAGTCTTTGCTGTAGTCAACAATCTTGTGGGCATCTTCAATTTTCATTCCGCCCTGTCCTGCTTTTACGCCAAGTTCCGCGATTTTTTCAAGGGAAAGGGTTGTTACCTGGAACATTTCTCCTGCTCCCTCTGCGTCAGAACATGTTATCTCAGGGGCTGAGATATAGACAAAGCCTCTTTCCTGAAAGAATGTGTGCAAGGCAATAGCCATCTGACTTCTCATACGGAAAACTGCGCCAAATGTATTTGTCCTTGCCCTAAGATGTGCGTTTTCGCGTAAGTATTCCATACTCATCTTGTTTTTTTGCAGGGGGTAGGCGTCTTGCGGGCACGCACCAAGGACTTCAAGCTTTAAAAGGGTAACTTCCACAGCCTGACCGCTTGCAGGGGAAGGAATAATCTTTCCAAAAGCCCTTACAGAGCAGCCGTTTGAAACAGCCTTGAGGCTTTCTTCTATTGCGGCCGCATCAGAGCCCTGTGCTGGGTTTGTCCTATCAAATGTAAGTTGTATGGAAGCAAAACAGCTTCCGTCGTTAACTTGAATGAAAACAAGGTTTTTAGAATCTCTTTTAGTTCTGACCCAGCCACAAACTGTAACATCTCTGCCATCAGGGGCTGAAGTGAGCAAATCTTTTATTAGTATTGGTTTCATAGAAAAGTAGTTTACACTTTTATACTTGCTTTTGCAAGTGAATATGCTATACTCTCAAGCTATGGAAATTCTAATACTTTGCAGTGTAGTTGATAACTTTGGCGATATCGGTTTTGTCTACCGGCTAGGCAGGGCTCTTTTGGAATGTAAAAGTAATCTTAAAATTAATATAGTGGTTGATAATCTTGCATCCTTTTCTAAAATAGCTCCTGAAATACAATGCAAGCTAGCATTTCAGCAATACAGGGGCTTAAACATATATGACTGGAATAATGCTGAGTTCTGCAAAGCTGAATTTTCTCTTAATTTTCCACAGCTGATTTTTCAGTGTTTTCAGTGCCAGAGGCCCCTTTGGCTCGATGATATTCTTTTTGCCAAAGAAAATAAAAAAGTTTCTACTATTATTAACCTTGAATACTTGACCGCAGAAGCCTGGGCGGACGACTTTCATTTGCTTAAGAGCGCTACTAGGAGCCCCCTTATAAAAAAGATAAACTTTATGCCTGGCTTTACCAATAAGACGGGTGGACTTGTACTGGACAAATCCTTTATGGCTTGCTTAAAAGATAGGGCGTATGCCCTAAATCTTCTGAAAAAAGACTTAAATGATGGACTTGATGCCTTAGAAAACCCTAAGACCTTTTGTCTTTTACTTTTTGCCTATCCTAAAAATTTCAGACCCCTTGCGGCTGCCCTAAAGGAATTCAGTAGGGGGAGGGAAATCTGTCTTTTCCTTTCTGCTGGCATACAGGGGGAGGACTTTGAAGGCCCCTTTAGAATTGTAAGGCTACCAGCCCTTAGGCAAGAAGCCTGGGATGCCCTGCTTACCTTAACTGACTTTAATTTTATTCGTGGGGAAGATTCCTTTTCTAGGGCCTGCTTATGCGGTAAGCCCTTTATTTGGCATGCCTATGTCCAAGATGAGGAATTTCAGCTTGTAAAGTTGGATGCCTTGCTTTTACGCATAAAAGACTATCTCTTAGCAGAGGATTACGCTGATTTTCGTAGGGCTTCCCTCTTGTACAATAGGCACTTTACGGTTGCCTGTGGGAAAGAAACTAGTGATTTGCTTTGCAGGGAAGAAAACTTTCCCTTAAAAGAAGATGAAAATGCAGAAAAAAAGGCTTTGCTTACTGTGTTGGAAAAGGGGGAAAATTTTAAGGCTGCTTTTGCCTGCTTTTCTGAAAATCTTATTAAAAATGGAAATTTGGCACAAGCGATTTTAGATTTTTGCCAACCCCTTCGACTAGTTTAAGGGCTGGCTTGGAATGATAGGTAAACTAAGTCCGTACGACTTAGTTTTTTACCCCTATTTCTTTTCCTGAATCTTGTCCTTTTCCTTCTTGATTTTCTGGTCAAGGACATCCATAAGTTTGTTAAGGCCAGCTGCAAAGTCATAGTCGTCGCTTGTAACATGGCCGTTTGCTCCCCAACGGAAGTTTATTGTTGCGTCAAAGTAGTACTTTTTGTCTTCTTTTACGCGGAGTATTAAGTCTATAATAAGATTGTCAGCGTATTCAATGCGCTTTAGCTTTGTATTGATTAAGTCTGACTGATCCTTCTGTAAAGAAAATCCCTGTGCTGATATTTGTTTTGTCATAATTTAAATCTCCTTAAATAAATGTTTTTTGTTGCAGTTGAAAAACCGCTACATATAGTATACTACACTATCTGCAAATAGCAAAATAATTATTCGTTAATAAGTATAAATTGCGTAGATCTCCTTTTGGTTTGCTGCTATCATCTTTGCAAGTGTTGTCAAAGCTGCATCTGTGCTTGAAAAATCAAGGGTAGTGCCACTTCCATTTTTAGAGGTATTGTAGGTAAGAGTGCAAGTCTTGCCGGCTACCTTTGTAATGGCTGACTGTATTGTCTTGCATCTGGTAGTGTAAGTTAGAATAGGCTGAATACTTGATGCGCTTGGAGTTCCTGAGTAAGAGAAAGAAACTACACCCGTGTAGCTTGAGTCAATGGCCTTAATTCCTGCCTGTGCAAGAATGGCGGCATAATTGTCTTCAGGGCAGTTGTCATACATTTTTATAGTTACCTGATTAGAGCTTTTGCTAGAAGAGGTAGAAGATGAAGATGATGTTGTAAGACAAGAGGTAAAAGCTGTGGTGAGTGCAAGGGCGATAGTTACGGCTGCAAGAATTTTTGTAAGTTTTTTCATAAATAACTCCTAAAAAATAAAAGTAGAAGGCAAGGAAACTTCCTATATCTTCTACTTCTATTATAAAGCGAATTTTTATGTAAATCAAGAAAAGTCGAAAAAAATTGAATGTGGCCTATAGGGTAAAGGAACCTATTATTTCCCCCAAGGCATTTAAATCTGCCTGGTTTTGGGCAGAAGACTGGCTGACACTTTGCATGGCTTCCTTGATTTTGTCTAATGAAGATTGCATTGATGACATACTGCCGGTAATCTGGTCTGTTACCTTGTTCAAGATGGTCATTTCCTTAACGATTTGTTCTCCGCCGGAAAGCATTTCTTTAGAAGCGTCTTGAACGACTGTTGTTGTATCATTGATGTTCTTCATTGCATCCATAACCTGCTGGTTGCCTTCCGCCTGTTCTGTCATGGCATTCATCAAAAGATTTTCCTGGTCGCGGACTGTTTGGGCAAGTGTATAGATAGAATCAAAGCCATTGGCAACTTCTTTTGTGTTGTCAGACACCTGCTTGATGGAAGTAAAGAGGTTCTTTAGGTTGTCCCTGATGACCTTACCCTGTTTGCTTGACTGCTCCGCAAGTTTTCTGATTTCATCTGCAACGACGCTAAAGCCCTTTCCTACTTCTCCTGCGTGGGCAGATTCAATAGCGGCGTTCATTGCCAAAAGGTTTGTTTGGCTTGCTATTGTAGAAATGATAGTTGAGGCTTCCATAAGGGATGAGGACTGCTTGATTATGTCTTCCGCTGTTTTTACAGCCCCCTGAACGCTTTGTCTTCCTGCATCTGATGCTTTGTCCAGTGAATTTACAGCCTCTTTGTTCCTCTCTAGAATCTGCTGCATGGAACGGATGTTTGCAACCATTTCCCCAACCGCGGCAGAAGATTCGTTTACGCTTGTCGCCTGGACTTTTACGCTTTCGTTCAGTTCTTTTATGCGGCTCATTATCTGGTTTGCAGAAGCGTTGGCGTCCTGCACGCCTGCGGTCTGGTTTTCCATCTCATTGTTTACGGTGCTGATATTTTTTGTAATCTCAAGTACGCTTTTCATAGCCCCATCCATGCTGACAGACAGGTCTTCTGCTGTCTTGTTTGAGACTACTATTGAATTCTTAAAGCCTGTAAGGACGTTGCGTGTTGTATCAGAAAAGGAATTTAAGTCGTTTACTAGGTCCCCAAGCTCACAGCGCAGGATAACTGGAATCTGGTTCCGTGTATAATCACGGTTGCGCAGGGAGTTTGCCAAGTTCACTATGGAGTTCATGTTCAGCTTGACGTCCTGTATGTTTACATAAAAATCTATAACTTCCATAAAAATGCTGATAATTCCTATGGGTAAAATTCTTAAAATAAAGGAAGTATTTGTAAGTCCCCTGTTTGCTGGAATGAAGAAGGCTGAAAGAAGAACTAATACAATTCCCAAAAGGGCAAAGACGGCGATTGTTACCGTGCGGGCAACCAAAGACATCGTTTGGAACTCTGACCTATAGGGGAGCCAGTCAAGTGAATGTTCTATGCTCTGCATGAAAAGAATGTATGTGAAAAGGGCAAAAACAAAGGTTATGCCCAGCGTGAGGGTAAAGTCAAATGCTAAGGGAGATTCGCCCCCGAAGGCCTGGTAGCTCAGCCCCCTTGCATGGTAGCGGGCAGAGTAAAGGAAGGGAACGATAAGGTAGCAGAGAACTGGAAAAGCAATGGAAATTTTTTCAAAAAGGTTTACCTTGCTGTTCATGTCTCTGTTACCTTCTTCAGAAGCCTTATATTCATCTATTTGCTTTTTGTACCATTTGAAGGTTGCAAAGGGGAGAATTATCTGAATTGCAAGAAGGATGTAGAGGACTGGATCTGCGAGGGTCTGCATATATTCAGAAAAAGTGCAGGC
Source organism: uncultured Treponema sp. (assembly GCA_905236465.1). Lineage (GTDB taxonomy): Bacteria > Spirochaetota > Spirochaetia > Treponematales > Treponemataceae > Treponema_D. The sequence continues at coordinate 633 of CAJOQA010000143.1, read as the reverse complement.
TCCTAAAGCCCATGCAATTACGCCGAACAAAAGGGACGGCAAAAGGTAGGAAATAACCAAAAGCGGAAGGGTCGTTTTTGCGACCTCGTGCTTGGTTTCTGTAAATTCCATAAAATCAATGTCTTCCATTTCTGCAATATCGCTCATGAATGCCAGTTCCTCTCTTTTTTTATGTGTTAGAGGGCATCTCGAAAAAGTCACTTTTTCGAGGTTCCCTAGAAAAATAAAGGGCTGCCGTATAACTTTCAACTTTGCGGCAACCCTTTGCTAAGAATTATAAGGCTATTGGGCCTTGTTCATGCTGTTTACCTTTGAAAGACGGGCAAGTGCCTTTTTGTCAGCTTCCTCTGCCGCCTTTTGCTGGTATTCTGTAACTGTATTGATGTTGTTTACCATGTAGACTGGCTGCAATGTTGCGTCTAAGCAGTCTCTCCAAAGTGAACTTTCAGGGTCAACGGTGTTGCGCTTAAGTGTTGCCATGGTAATAGGAATATGAACGTATTTGTCGTGAACGAGACCGATTACGCACTTTGTCTTTCCGGCCATAGCAGCGTGGACTGCATTGTTTCCTAAACGTTCGCAGTAGATTGAATCGTTTGCAGTTGTTACTGCTGCGCGTACCTCGTAAGAAGG
>CAJOQA010000142.1 GCA_905236465.1 uncultured Treponema sp. | reverse complement strand
TTTTTATCAAGTTCTGCAGTTATCTCTTTGTAGGCATCATCTTCTTTATTTCCCCGCCGCATTACGGTTATAATTCCGTTCGCATTCTTTAAGGCTGTCTCAATAGAATCTGCTAACCGCTGCCGTATCCCGTCTTTTAAGGCTATACGGTCAACAACAATTTCTATTGTGTGTTTTTTCTGCTTGTCAAGTTTAATAGATTCCTCAAGCTCTACCATTAAGCCGTCGATTCTTGCCCTTACAAAACCAGACTTTTTTGCATCATCAAGTATTTTTTGATGCTCTCCCTTTTTTCCCCTGATTACTGGGGCCAGGATTGTAAGTTTTGTTCCTTGATTCCAACTTAAAATTGTATCTATGATTTGGTCAACGGACTGCTCTTTTATTTCCCTGCCACACTTTGGGCAGTGGGCATGGCCAATGCGGGCAAAAAGCAGGCGGTAGTAGTCGTAAATTTCAGTTACTGTTCCAACCGTTGAGCGGGGATTTTTATGGGTTGTCTTTTGCTCTATGGAGATGGCAGGTGAAAGTCCTGTAATTAAATCTACATCTGGTTTGTCCATCCTGCCCAAGAACTGACGGGCATAGGAAGAAAGGCTTTCCATGTAACGCCTTTGCCCTTCCGCAAAAAGAGTATCGAATGCAAGCGAAGACTTTCCTGAACCGCTCAAGCCTGAAATTACAACTAGCTTGTTGCGGGGTAGCTCTACGCTTACGTTTTTAAGATTGTGCTCCCTGGCACCCTGTATACAAATTTTATCTCCCGACTTTACGGGGTTAATAGTTAAATTCTTTTCGTTACTCACGCAGTAAATAATAGAGGAAAATCTACTTTTATTCAATTAGGATTGAAGGGAGCCTCTATACAAAGTCAAGGGGGAGGGCACGGACATTTTCCCCTAAAAGCATTTTTTTATCGCATTGGCACAGTATAGTTCCCATATTGATATTATCCAATTGTTTTAAGGTAGGAAAATTCTTTGCCATAGAAAGTGAAACTTGGGCAGCTTTCTTTATTTCAATTGGGAAAAGTCTGTCTTCGTTCAAAATAATTAGGTCTATTTCCTTTTGATTTGAATCACGGTAAAAAAACAAGTTTCGTAAGTCTTTCCCATAGTTAAGATAACTTTTAGCAATTTCACTCATTACAAAGTTTTCAAAAAGTTCACCTGCCATAGCTCCATTTTGTGCAACCTTAGGATTATCCCAGCCAACAAGATAACATACAAGACCTGTATCATGAAAATAAATTTTAGGTGTCTTTATTGTGCGCTTAAGAATATTGTTTTCATAAGGCCTAAGAAAAAAAATGATTCCTGATGCTTCAAGAACTGATATCCAATTTTGCACAGTTTTTAGATTTACTCCAATAGAATTTGCGATATCTGCGGCATTAAACAGACAACCGGTCCTGGCAGCAAGAGCAACCATAAACTTATAAAAAACATTTATTTCTTTTATATTCAACAGATTTCTGACATCTCTTTCTATATAAGATTTTGTATATGACCTATAAAACAAATCCCAGTCAGATTTCTCGTCAGCCATTTCTGGCATTGAACCTGTATGGATGTGGTTCCAAAGATTTTTATATGGAATAAAAGTTTTATAACGGGAGTCAAGGTACTTGTCATTTGGTATAAAAGCATTATAAAAGGGAATTTTGAATTTTTCCCTAAGTGAAAGTCCTTGCAGTTCTAATATGCCGATCCTGCCGGCTAAAGATTCAGAAACATTGTGCATAAGGGAATATGTTTGGGAGCCTGTAAGACATATCAGTCCTTTTTCATCACTTTTATCTGCTATTAATTTTATGTATTTGAACAGTTGAGGAGCATACTGAACTTCGTCAATAACTAAAGGCAAGCTATGGTTTTTAAAAAAGAGGGAAGGGTCTTTTTGTGCAATTTCAAGTTCTGCCATATCATCAAGTGTTACATATTCAAAATCCTTCAACTCAGTTTTTAAAAGGGTACTCTTTCCAACTTGTCTCGGACCTGTTACAAGTACTACTTTAAACTGTCTAAGCATCTTGATAAGTGTTTCTGTTATGTGCCTCTTTATATAAGCCATATAAACCTCTTTTTTTTTATGCTAAAATGGAGTATAACTCCACTTTAGCATAAAATTTGTCCCCATATCAAGCCCAAAATAGCAGGAGCTCAAAACTTGGGCGGGGAAAAAAAGAGTGGCTTATAAAAGTCCTTTCTAGTTCCTTTCCAGGAATAAAAGTTCTGACTAGAGCAGCTGCAATTCTTTTTCCTAGTCCAAAGTATGAGGGGGTAAGCAAAAAAAGTTGAATTCAGGCTTTCCTGAGCCTTACTATCTATTACCCCGTTCAAGCCTAAGGTTCTTACAACTTCAAGCAGTTTTCCAACCTGTAAGTCTAAGATTGGCTCTTCTAATTCAGCCTTTTGATTCCAAACAGTACACCACTTTTCAAATCTGCTTTTTGATTCTTCGCTTCTTTTTTCAAAGAGGTCTAGCCCTGCAACTTTATAGACATTTGGATTAGCCTTAAATGATTGCGTAAAAGAAGAGACGCCTGTCTTTTCCTTATTCAGGACATACATTTTTATTTTCGCTCATACGATTTCCTTGTGCTAATTCTCTACTTCAATTCCATAGTGGCTGCAAAGGGCTTTTAGTCCGCCACTGAATCCGCTACCAATAGCATTGAACTTCCACTGATTTTTATGCTTGTAGATCTCTCCTGCCACAAGGGCTGTTTCTGTAGAAAAGTCTTTCCCCAAATCATAGTGAATAATTTCTTTGTTGCTTCTCTGGTCTGTAAGGCTTATAAAGGCTGCATCAACCTTGCTAAAATCCTGCCCCTTGGCTTCGGCATCGTAAATTGTGCAAGTAAAGGCTATGCGTTCAATGTTTGCGGGAATTTTTGAAAGGTCCACCCTAATCTGCCTGTTATTATCTTCATTTAATTTTATAGAATCGCTGGGGTGTTTTGGATTACTGTAAAAAATAAATTCATCATCAGAAGGGCATTTCCCGTTTGAGCCAAGCATGAAGGCAGAGACGTCTATGTCAAAGTCTTCTCCCCTTACCTTCCAGCCAAGACAAACTGTAAGAGTGTTCAGGTTAGGTCTGTCTTTTGTTAAATCAACTTTTTGTCCCTTAGAAAGATAAAGTGTTTTTATTTCTTCTGTGACTTCTTCTTTTTTTGAATTAAGATTCGGGCATAATTCGTTTATAATCATCTTGAAAGAAGGCTCTGAAAGTCCTGCTTCTTCAGCTAAAAATTGCAGGTGGTAATAGTGCTTTTCTTCTAGGGGGCTTAAGGGGTTAATTGAATTTTTTTCAAAATATTTTTTTACTAGATTTTTAAAATGCTGACAGGAATCTTCTTCTGTAGAGAGAATTTTTATACTGTTCTTTTGGGCAAAGGAGTAGATAGTTTCTAAAGTTTTTTCCTTGAACTTAGATTCATAAAGTCCCAAGTCTTTCATTGTAGAAATAAGACGGTCGTAGTCCTTTTTATCGATTATGCCGTCCATGCCGATATTTTTTACAACTTCTAAAAGTTTGCTAGTCTGAAAGTCTACAAGGGGTTCTTCAAGTTCTGCCCTAAACTTTTCATCGCTTGCCTTACAGAAAAGCATCGTCACTGCGCTGAGGGCGGTTTTGAGCCTTGTTACTTTTTCAAGCTGTGTCCGCCTCCATTCATTTTCTGCCTTTTGATTCCAGACCGCACACCATCTGTCAATTATACGTTTTTTTTCTTCACTCCTTTCTTCAAAAAGTTTCATCCCCAAAAGCGTATACACAGCAGGGTTTGTCTTGAATGACTGGGCATAAGATGTAATGCTGTTGTTTTCCTTGTAGTACTTGTCGCAGGCAAGCAAATTATAGGCTTCTTCTATAGAAATAGGAGGTCTGTCTTTGTCGCTGAATTCTTCTTCGTCAAGTTCTATTTCATCCGCTACCTGTTTGCAGCCACATTCGTTGCAAAACTTTGCTTCTACATTTAGAAGTGCACCACATGCAGGGCATTTTTTTGTCTTGGCATCCATGCCACCAGCTCAGTTTGGTATGAATTCTGAAAAGTTTCCGCTAGAAATGTAAAGTCCGTCATCATAGAATGTGAACAATACATTTTCAAAGTCCCAAAATTTAGTGAAAAGCCCTTTTTGCCCTTCCCAATAGGGGCCCAGGTAGGGAACCTTGTTCCCGTTTTCAGCAATATCATCCGCCAGTTTTTTCTGAAAATCATTTTCTGCATGGGACTTGTAGGTTTCAAGCATAGTCTTAAAAGAAGTTTCAGAAAGCATATTGTTCAGCACATACATACAGGTCCTTGCAAGAAGGTCTTCTTTTTCTTCTTCTAGTACGGCATAATATGTTATGTAAGATACAAAGGGCAGCTCGTTCTCGTCTTTTATCAGGAGCAGGGAATAGCAGATATTGTGAATCAGCATAGACCTAAGGGGAAATGCTGCCTGAGCTAGCAAGGCTTCTGCTTTTTTGTCGTCTGTTTCTAACAGTGTGGCAAGAAGAAGGGAATAAGATGCTAGGATGGGTTTTTCATTTCCGCTTTCAAGCGCCAGTTTATAGTATGGGGAAGTATCAAGTCCTAGCTTTTTTAGTTCTTCCCTATAAGAAAGGAGAGAAGCGCATTGAAAGATAACTTCATCCGTATAGTGACCGTCCGGTCTCATCCATACAGCCCCAGAAAATCCCCATCTTATTTGGTTCAGCATAAGGTAAAAGTAGTAGACCTTGTCTTCTTCGCTATGTTTTGGATTTGTCACTTCTTTTTTTAGGGCAGAGATAAAGTATGAGTCATCAAGAAGTTTTTTTCTATTTAATGAATTAACGTCTTTAGCTATGGCAGAAGGATATTCTTTTGTTTTTCCTCTGAGTGAATCCGGCAGTTTTTCCGCTGAAACAAGCCCCGCCGCAAAGGCCGCAAAAAGAAAGCAAAGTTTTTTTCTCATAGTAAACCCTGCCTTCAATTATATAAAAGTTTAAGGTCTTGTCAACATTGAAAGCGCCAGGACGGCACGTTTTAGCACTTGCAGAATTTGCAAAGAAAATTCTGCAATCCTAGAAAAAATCCAAGGAGGGATTTTTTCTGGGCCCTAGGCCTTAACCGCTCCCGCTGTTATTCCGGAGTATATGTGCTTTTGGCAGATGATGAAAACTATTAAGGCTGGAAGCAAAGAAATTATTACACCGGCACAAATTAAGTTGTAGCGATTCCCTAAGGGGCCGGTAAATGTATAAAGTGAAATTGCCACTGTACGCAATTTTGCAGACTGCAGGTAAAGGTTTGCGGCATAATATTCGTTGTAGGTGCTTACCCCTTTAAGAATCATGCTTGTGATTATTGCCGGTTTTAGCAGTGGAAGGATTATGCGGGCATATATTGTAAAGTAATTTGCCCCATCAATAATAGCGCTTTCATCTAGCGAAACAGGAATATTTTCCATAAACTGTATAAAGATGTATATAGTGATTACATCAGTTCCCATCATCATTATGATGTAGCCGTAAAGGTGGTTTATAAAACCTAAACTTCCCATTATCTTGTAGACTGAAACCTGCATGGCAACACCCGGCAGCAGTGTTGCAAAAAGGAAGAGCCTACGGATTAAAGAGTTGCCTACAAAGCGAAAGCGGTTTAAGACAAAGGCCAACTGCGAGCTTATTATGATAGAGGCTGCAAGGACACAAATTAAAACTATTGTTGAATTCACAAAGGCCCGTAACATATCGGCTGTTATAAATGCCTTCGCAAAGTTTGACCAAGCCCAGCTATGTGGCACCTGCATGACAGATGTTGCCTGGTATTCGGCATCGTTTTTGAATGCTGTTATTAAACAGGATGCTAAGGGCAACAAGGTACAGAATGAAAAAAATATCAGGGAAAAGTATTTTGTAAAAGTTGTTATAACAGTTACTGCGTTATGGTGCTGTTTCTTTTTCATAGTATGCTTCCTCCTGTCTGTATTTGTTTTCTAAAGGCGTATTTGAAAAACAGATTCTGCAAAACAGTCACTATTATGATAACCGTCAGCAGGAAGACTGCCATTGCGCTGGCAAGTCCTAGTTTTTGGCTTGTGTGCGCAATGCGGTCCATTATAATGAAATAGGTGCCTGTTCCGTTTGCACCGCTGGTAATTACATAGGGAGGCTCAAAGGCACTTAACGAACCTGTGACTGAAAGTATTACGTTCAGTGTCAAAATTGTTTTGATGCTTGGCAATATAATGTGGAAGAATTGTTGGAACTTATTGGCCCCGTCAATATCCGCTGCTTCATAAAGGGCCCCATCTATTGACATGATAGCCCCGATAAAAAGAACCATGTTTTGCCCAAAGTACCTCCAAACCGAAGTTCCCACAAGACAGATATTGTTCAGCCCCTTTGTCCTAAGCCAGTAGGGCATACTGTCTTTGCTGAATCCCAACCAGCTGAATACTGTGTCAAGGACATAGCCGTGTGTAAAGAAAAACTTGAAGATGAAACCTATCGCAATTCCGTTTATAAGGTAAGGAAAAAACATTATGCCCTTAAAAAAACTGCTCCCTTTTGTCTTAAAACTTAAGAGCGTTGCTAAAAAAAGGGCAAGTGTCAGCTGTACAAGGGAGCCACCCATGTAGTACAGGCTAAGCTTTAAAGCCTGAAAGATGTCCTTCCTTGTAAAAAGTTCCTTATAATTTGCAAGTCCGATAAAGTCCCGCTGCCCTATGTATTTCATGTTGAAGAAACTGAATCCTACCATTTCTCCAAAGGGTAAGTAGGTAAAGGTAAAGAGCAAAAGCAGGGGCACTGTTATAAAAGTGCATATAACAAGCCTTTCCCCTAACGGCCTTTTCTTCTTTTGTAGAAGTGTCATTTTTCCTCCTTGGTTATTTCTGTGCCCTTTAGTTTATGTATACGGCATTTCTTTCCTGAGCGGCAGTCCAGGCTTGGTTCCATTCATCCATAATTTCATCAAAAGATTTATCCTTTAAGAAAGCGTGCTCAATAATTGCCTGGATCTTTGCGTTTCCTCCGTTGTTGATGTTCAGTTCTGAATCCGCATTCAGCTTGTTAAGCAAATCTTCTTCTCCTGCAAGAGCAGGGTTATCAGGAATAAATTCTATGCCTTCAAATGCCTTGTAAAGGTCAGGAAAATTGTTGTCCTTTACCGCTATGGGAATACCGCCTTCGTTGTAAGAAAAATTTGACTTTTCTGTAAGCCACTTTATAAAAATCATAGAAGCCAATTTTTTTTCGCTGGATATTTTTGCATTGATACCGTAACAGTAGTCAGGGCCAGAAGATGCAAACTGCTTGTTTCCAATCGTAACAGGGAAGGACATATAGCCTATATCTTCGCGGTTAGGACCTGCGCTTTGCATCTGGGAAAATGCCCATGACCCCAAGACCATAGTCGCAATCTCACCGCGGTTCATCATTCCCTTGCTGCCTTCCCAATCTGTTGTTGTGTAGTCATCTTCTATAAGACCTTCTGCTACAGCATCATACAATACCTTGTAGATGGCATAAGCGTGGCTTCCGTCTCCATAGTTCCTAAAAGGATTTTTTTCATGAAGGAGCAAGTTGTTCTGGTAGTTGGGGTTTCCTGTGGCGCTTCCTGCTATATATTGATCCCAGGCTCCCATAGTCCAGCTGGCAGCATAGTTTGTGTACAGGGGAATTGCATTTGTCTTTGCCTTTATCTGTTTAAGAGCAGCTATAAAGTCAGCAGGATTTTTTGGAAGGCTTGTTATTCCTGCCTGCTCAAAGACTCGCTTGTTGTAAAGGACTCCCTGTGCTGTTGCCATGTAAGGAATGCCGTAGACCTTGTCTTTAAATAGCCACCGGTTTGCAAAACGGACTTCCTTTTTCATATCCTCTAGGCTACCAAATGGTATAAAATAAGATTCAAGTTCTTTTAAATCAATTGCCGGAATCATCATTATGTCTCCCCAAGCACCACCTTGGAGCCTCATTAGGGCTGTATCCGCATAGGTTGTTATACCTTCAATTTCAACTGTGATTCCAGGGTACATGCTGTTGAATTCGTCAAGGTAGGCTTGCCAGTTCTTTCCAGGGTAGTCTGCTTGAAGCATGTCAGTCTTGTGGCTTAAAAGCTTGATCTTTACATTTAAATCCTTGCCAGTTTGCCCTAGAACAAGGTCCTTGTATTCCAAAACTTCAATGCTATCTGCCTTTTCCTTCTCAGTGTTCCCTTCTTTTTTTGAGCATGCGATGCTTGCAAGAACAAGAAGCAGGGCTGCACATGATACAAACGTCTTCTTAAAAATCTTTTTCATATATTCCTCCATAAAAAGTTACCGCTAAAAAGTTAGAACCTTCCTTCGTCTCCGTCTAAGCCGACAAGCTCGTTGTTTTCCTTTATGTATGCAAGCACTTCATCAAGCTGGCAGAAAGCCAAAGCAACTACTGTGTCGGCTGCCCCGTAATACAAGGCTATTCTTCCTGTCTTTTGGTCAGCAAGGGCTGCAACAGGGAAAGTCACGTTTGGAACAAAACCAGAAGTCTCGTATATTTCTTCAGGCGTTAATAGGTAGCTGGAACTTCTGTAAAGGACCTTGCTCGGGCAATCCTTGTCAAGTAGGGCTGCTCCAATAGAATAGACAAAACCTGAGCATGTTCCTGTAACTCCGTGGTAGAAAAGCAACCAACCTTCATCTGTTTCAAGGGGGGCAGGACCACAGCCTATTTTTACCGCCTGCCACCAGCCACTTCCCCCCTTTTGCATTACAAGCCGGTGTTTGCCCCAGTAAGTCAGGTCAGGACTTGAGCTTAAAAAGACATCTCCAAAGGGGGTGTGACCACCGTCACTGGGTCTGCTTAGCAAAAGGTATTCCCCATTTACCTTGCGGGGAAAAAGGACCCCGTTTCTGTTAAAGGGCAGGAAAGGGTTTTCCAACCTAGTAAACGTTTTAAAGTCTTTGGTTTTGGCAAGCCCTAGGGCAGCCCCGTCAAAGTCTCCGCACCATATTAAGTAGTAGCTGTCATCAATTTTTACGCAGCGGGGGTCATAGGCATATAGGGGGTCCCAGTCTTTTCCCTTTTCATCTTTCATGGTGATTTTATTTTCTTCATATTCCCACGTAATGCCATCTTTCGATTTACCCAAATATAAAAAGGGTCGGCCTGTTGTTGTCTCTCCCCTAAAGATTCCCACAAAGGCTCCCTGGTAGGGAACAACCGCGCTGTTGAATATCCTTCCCATCCCCTTAAAAGGATTTCTTCCTATCACGGGGTTCCCCCTGTATCTCCAAATGGGAAGGTTGCAGCCTGCGGGTTTTTCCTGCCATGGCAGGTTTGGTATATCGCTTCCGTTTACAAAAGTACTCATTATTACCTCCTAAAAAATTAAGTTAAAATTAGTTAAAAAAAACAACTGTGCTAGGCTCCGTATTTCATGTGCAGGTTACTTTATCAAGTTATTATCTTGAATTTGGCGAACGATTTCTCCTGTCACTATTATTGTCAACCGGATTTTGTAATTTGTCAACTAAAAATTTTGTAAAATTAATAAAAATTTAGCTAAAAATATACTGTACAAATTTAATTTTATACTTTATTATTAAGTTATGATAGCAAAGATACTACCCCTTAAAAAGGAAAAGGTTGAAATACCTTCTATAAAACGCCAATTGTGCGATCCTAAGGCTAGCCCTTGTGCCTTGAACTTAGCTTCATATTTAGTAGGGCTTGTGGAAAATGGAAAAATCCTTTACGGCCATCAAAATGACTTGCATTGCAAGGCAGGTCCTACAGATCCCTCCTTTACTTCAAGCGACACACGTGATGCTTGTGGTGAGTGCGCGGGGGTAATGGGACTGGATGCGTTAAGCCTGACAGGTACAGAACTTGGGGCCCCTGATTGGCCTCGTAAAAAGAGGCTTGAGGCTGCGCTTGACTTGTCTTGTAAAGCTGCTAAGCAAGGCTCAATTATTACGCTTAGTGCCCACATGCCAAACTTTGCGCTTTTGGCAGGGACTGGTGATTATTCAGGATACAGCCCCAATGAGCTTAGGGGGCACATTGTTCAAGATATAATGCCTGATCGTCCCCTTAATTCATTGTTTACCGATTATTTGGACTTAGTTTCAGATTATCTTGCTGCTTTGGGAAAACGTGGAATACCTGTAATTTGGCGGCCCTTCCACGAAAACACTGGCGGTTGGTTTTGGTGGGGCTGCAATACCTGCTCTGCAAAGGAATTTAAGAATTTGTGGCGGTATACCTGGAAGTATATGACAGAAAAAAAACAGCTTCATAACCTGATTTGGGCTTATAGTCCTGGAAGTGAGCCTTCTTCTATAGAAGAATTTGAAGAGCGCTATCCTGGGGATGCCTATGTTGATGTAATCGGTCTTGATATGTACCAAAATTACAGCCTTAATCCCCATAGCTTTTGGCAGGATTATGAAAGGCAACTTGACTTAAGCAACCGTGTTTCTCTTTTACACAAAAAACTTTTTGCTGCAACTGAAACTGGAATAATGCGGCCTGATAACAAGGCCCTGCTAGAAAGCGGGAATGAGAGGGGCTGGTACAAAAAGGTGTTGGACCTTTGCGTACAGTATAATGCCGCTTACTTCCTCTTGTGGGCAAACTTTAGCAGGCAGGGGGCCTTCTATACCCCCTACGTGCTAAAGCGTACCTGTGATGAAAATGGCTGGCCCTTTTCTCTTGAAGGGCATGAGCTTCTTGATGATTTCATCGCTTTTCATAATGAAGAAAGCGTCGTTTTTTCAAGTCAGAACCCAAGTTTTATTACGGAGGAATAAATATGATGATGCTAGATTTTAATGAGCGACTTGCGCTTTTACGTGTAAAGTACGACAAACTTATCAGCCTAAAAAATGAACCTGTCCTGCCAGGAAACGGTATCTATTTGCGCTACAAGAATCCTGTGATTACGGCTGACCACATCCCCCTAGAATGGAGATATGATTTAAATCAGAATACAAATCCATACCTAATGGAAAGAATGGGGGTGAATGCGGCCTTTAATGCAGGTGCAATAAAAGTAAAGGGCAAGTATAACCTTGTGGTTCGGGTTGAAGGCAGCGACAGAAAGTCTTTTTTTGCCTTGGCCCAAAGCCCTAATGGCATAGACTCCTTTACCTTTACAGACAAACCCATTCTTCTTCCGCAAACAGACAAGCCAGATGTAAATGTTTACGATATGCGGCTTACACAGCATCAGGACGGGTGGATTTACGGACTTTTCTGTACAGAACGAAGGGATCCTGCTGCTGCAAAAACTGATACTTCCTCTGCCTTAGCTTCCTGTGGCATAGTCCGCACAAGGGATTTAATTAATTGGGAACGGCTTCCTGACCTTGTAACAAAAAGCAGCCAGCAGCGTAATGTTGTCCTGCATCCGGAATTCGTGAACGGCAAGTATTTGTTTTTTACCCGTCCGCAAGATGGCTTTATAGACACCGGTTCTGGTGGCGGAATATGCGCGGGTTTTGCGGCTTCTATGGAGAATGCTGTAGTTGATGAAGAAAAATTAGTTGATGAAAAAATCTACCATACGATAAAAGAGGTAAAAAACGGAGCTGGGGCAGTTCCTATAAAAACTGATAAGGGCTGGCTTTTTATAGCCCACGGGGTCCGAAATACAGCCTGTGGTCTCCGCTATGTAATTTACGCTTTTATGACAGCTCTAGAAGACCCTACAAGGGTAATTGCTAAGCCTTCCGGTTACCTTATAGCGCCAGAAGGGGCTGAAAGGGTTGGGGATGTCAGCAATGTTGTTTTTACAAATGGCGCAATAGCTGACGATGATGGCAGGCTTCTTATTTATTATGCTTCTAGCGATACCCGTCTTCACGTAGCTGAAAGCAGTATAGGGCGTATGGTAGACTACTGCCTTAATACTCCTGAAGATTCCCTGACTAGCAGGGGGCAGGTTGAAAAAAGACTTGCCCTTATAGAAGCAAACAAGAAGAGGAGCTTTGTATGAAAGATTCACTTATTTTTCAAGCCCGCAAAGAATTAGTTGATGATATACTTCCCTTTTGGCAGAAAAATGCCATAGATTCAAAAAACGGGGGCTTTTATGGCAGCATAGCAAATGACAACAGTCCAGACCCGAATGCAGGGCGTAGCATTGTAATGGTTTCCCGCTTCTTGTGGACTTACAGCGCGGCCTTCCGCCTGCTAAAGGACCAGACCTACTTGGCTACTGCAAAAAAAGCTTACGATTACATGATGTCATGTTTTTACGATACGCAAAATGGTGGGATGTTTTGGTCTGTAAAATTTGATGGGAGCCCGCTTGTGGTAAGAAAGCAAATCTACGGGAATGCTTTTGCCTTGTACGCCCTTAGCGAATACGCTGCTGCCCTTGAGCAAAAAGAAAAGGGGACAGGACGTGCTGTTATGAAAGCTGCACTAGATCTTTTTAATTTGCTTGAAAAATACGCCCTTGATCCCATTTACGGGGGGTATGCTGAGGCTTTAGCCGTGGATTGGAAAAGGACTAGTGAAACAAAGCTTAGCGAAAAAGACAGGGACTGTGACAAGTCCATGAACACAAACCTGCATGTTATGGAAGCCTATACAAACTTGTACAGAACCTTACCCCTTGTTTTCCCAGATGCAGCAGAAGAAAGGCAGAAGTTAGCTCTTTCCCTTAAGAATTTAGTGGGTGTGCACTTGCACCACATACTTGGCAAAGATTACCACCTGATGCTTTACTTTAACAGGGACTGGTCTCCGCTTGGACAACAAGAGGTATCGTATGGCCATGACATAGAAGCAAGCTGGCTTTTATGGGAAGCGTCTTGTGAGCTAAAGGATAAAGACTTGCTGGAAGAAGCAAGACCCTATGTCCTTAATATAGCTGATGTCGCATTGAAAGAGGGACTGGATAAAGAAAGCGGGGGCTTTGAAAATACCTGCCTGAACGGTGTACGTGATACAGACAGGATTTGGTGGAACCAAGCAGAAGCGGTAAATGGTTTTTACAATGCTTGGCAAATGTCAGGTGAAAGTGACTACTATTTTGCTACAGAAAAAGTTTGGACCTGGATTATGAAATTCCAAAGGGATAAGAGGCAAGGGGAATGGTTTTGGAATGTGTCAAAAGAGGGCAAGGCAAATCTTTCTTGTGAAAAGGGGGGTAACTGGAAAACCTCCTACCATAACGGCAGGTGTTGCATGGAGCTTTTAAGACGAAGCAACATCGTAGCCGTCTGATTCCCTAAAGACCAAATGGCCGCCTATAACCGTGCAACCCTTATTGTAGGGTTGTCCTGTAATCTTCCTTAGAAGAAGGTCGGTAACTGTCCTTGCCATTGCAGCAAAGTCAACGGCTACTGTGGTAAGGGCAGGTCCCTCGTAGGAGGTAACATAAAAATCATCAAAGCCTACAACTGCTATATCTTCAGGAACCCTTACCCCCCTTTGCCGTAAGCCGTTAATCACCCTGATAGCACATTCGTCGCAGTTGCAGACAAAAGCCGTCGGTAATTCTTCCGGCAGGCTAGGAGAAATAAAAATCCCCTTATCATCCCTGTCCGGAATTATGTCTTGAATTTTTATAGTAAGATTTTTTTCCAGCATAGCTTTGGCGAAACCCATGAACCTATCTTTTATGCTAGATGTACTGTTAAAACTTCCCACAAAGCGTAAGTTTTTATGTCCCTTGTCAATCAGGTGTCGGGTCATAAGATATTCCAAGTAAAAGTTATCCGAAGTTACAGAATCGGCCTGTAGGTTTCCAGAAGAAAAATCTAAAAAAATAAAGTTTTTATAGTTTTCAGAAAAAAAATGGGCATATTTTTCTGTTACCTGCCCCATGACAATTATACCGTCAACCTTCTCATCGCTTATAATTCTGGGTAGCACAAGATTTTTTTCATCTTCCTCCGAAAGCTGCTCTATAATCGCATAACAAGAGTGTTCCTGTAATTCTTTTGAGACCGCGTTGTATAATGTCCAGTAAAAGGATCCGTTCTTATCAAAAAAATGTGTCGGGGCAACGATTCCTATAATGCCTGTTTTTAGGTTGGGATCTGAATTGTTTTTCTTATTTTTCTTAAAGTCATAGCCTAATTCTTTTGCACAGTCAAAAATGCGTTGCCGTAATTCGTCTCCTACCCCATCTTTTCCTGCCAGCGCATTTGAAACTGTCACTGTGCTGATATTCAATTTTTCCGCAATATCAGAAAGCCTTACTTTATTTTTTCTTGTCATAAATATATTTTACTTTATTTTTAATTAAATAACAAGAATTTTATCCTGAGAAAAGCCCCTAAAAAAATACAACTGTCTTTCCGAAAATAAGGAGGTTATAGGGGGTAAACATGACAATAACAATAGATGATGACAAGATTATAAAATATGTTAAGAGAACTTCAATTCTTTTGGTAATTGCGGCCGTTTTAGTTTTTTTGATTTGCTCTAGCAAGATTTTTCACTTTAGCGAAAATGAACCTGTTTTGTATGAAATGAACTACAGCCTCTTATCTACTCCTGGAAAGGGAGTCGCTTCCTCTATGAAAAAAACAGGGGAGGTCCAGTCTAAGGTTCTGGGGTCAAAGAGGGGTAACGGCAACGGTGGCTCTAAGTTCTTTGACGAAGTGGAAAAGGTGCACGGAAAGGGAAACTAAGCCCTTAGTATACAAAAAAACGGTGGCCATCGGAGAAACACCACCGTTTTTTTTTAGTTTAGAATACTGCTTCTCCCACCTCCTGTTCTTTTTGTGCTGCAACTGCTGCCTCTGCAAGCATTGCAAGTTTTTGTTTTTTTGTTAATGGAATATTACCCTCGTCAGCTGATTTCGGGGCCTTGTCATCAACAAGACTTTCGCCAATTTTTTTCTGATAGGGCTTAAATTCCACATGCTCGGCTATAATCTTAACCTTGCTGTGAGTTTTCCCCCCATCATCCTTCCACCTGTTCTGCTTGAGCCTGCCTACAACCCTAACCCCCCGTCCTTTTGGGCACCACTTTGCGCAGGCATCCGCTAAGTTGCCAAAGGTGTCAATCTCAAAGTAAGAGACCTCTTCCGTAGTGCTTCCGTCACTGGTCTTGTAGCGGCGGTTAACGGCAATGGGGATTGTGCAGAAAATCGATCCTGTTGGCAAAGTTTTCCTTTCCGGCTGGCGGGTTACATTTCCTTCTAAAATAATCTGGTTCAATGAATTCATGGCTCATTTCTCTCCGTAAAAAAAAATATAATTTTGTGTACATGCAGGGTGCGCACTCATTTGCTGCACATACACTATATAAATCACCGCAAAAAATCAGAAAATCAAAAAAAAATCTTCTTATAACAAAAAGTTATAGGGCAACTAGAGAAATAAGGGGGAAGCCTTTTGAAAATTCTAAAAACACTTGTTTACTAGGAAAAAATAAGGTATAATCTCCGGTATGGCTACAACCTCAATTATATTGCAATTATTAAAATTTTATTCTTCCCGTCAAAGGGCCCCCGTAATAGATTATGGGGAATTTGTTGATTATGTAAGAAAATACGCTCAGCATCATTTTGATGAAAATCCTGAGCTTGCAAATTTTATAAATGGGCCTGTTTCAGACATTCAGGCAGAGCTTGACCGGTACGTTAGCGACCGGCAGATTGCTATCACTGGTGTAGGAAAGCAGGTTATCTATGTTCTTGCCTTTTTTATTGACCGCTACACAGAAAGCTATACAGATATCGCCAAGAATTTTTCTGTTTCCTTCCCCTGTGTCACGGATATACAAAAGACAGTGCCTTCAGACCTTATAACTTCGGTCTCGGCTTCAGATATAATCAGTCAGCTGCTAGAAAAGCAGGTTATAGATGAGCGTACCCTTTATTCTATTGCCTTTACAAAACAGGTGCCTAGTTTGCTTTTGCCTTCAACCGTTTCTATCTCTGTTTTGATTAATGCCGCATTAAAAAAGTTGCAAGACTTTATGCGCAAGGAAGAATCCCACGATTATTTCCTTAAGAAATTGACTAATTCTAATCCTGGTAAAGAAATAGCAATAAAGAACTTTTTTACCCAATTTGTTGCTAAGCCAGAAGAATCCCTTGATGCCCTGCGCCATAACGGGGATTCCTTCTATTACTGGAACCAGCTTTTCTATTTTATAAAGCAGGACTACAACAAGGTAAAGGACTTTACCAGCGAAGATATAAATCTTTTGCAGTCAATAGGAATAATAGAGGTTGCCGCTAACTATTACAAGTCTAAGGCAAGCGAGAGAATCCAAAAAGATGCAGCCTTTAAGGTTTTAGATGAGCTTCTTTTGCAGCCTCCCTATTATTTTACTATGGATCAGGTGCAAAAGATGAAGGACAACCATGGCCAGTACCTTTTAGGCAAGTACAAGGAAGATGACTTAAAAGAGCACCTAGAAGGTCTTACCAGTGAAACCATTGGAGATACTTTGCCTAAACTGCTTATTTTTAGGACTGAAGATGGGCAGGGCTACTTTATCTTTAAAGAAAAGGTCATGCCCCTTATCGTCCGCCTCTGTAACGATGCCCGTGACCTGATTAGGGAAAGCTTGAGTAAAGTTTGGTTTAAGTATTTAAGACAATTTGAAGTTTTGCCTGAAATGAAAGAAAACCATTCCTTTGAAAATGCCCTTGAAAGGGAACTTAGGGTGGTTCAGCCCATTCTTTATGCAATTTTACACGCGTCATTTTTACCGGTTTTGGCTTATGATGACCAAACTCCTGGCCGCATAACCCTTTATCGTGATGGCCTGCTTATCAGCTACAGTGAGCTTTTGCTTATTAACAGGCAGGAAATTTACAATGATGCAAAGGTTAAGCTGCCCTTCTGGTATTCAATTCCTCTTGTCTCTTGGCTGATTTCCCTGGTTGTCCGCAAACCCAAAAAGGAAAGGGTAAAGGATTCTAAAAAATCAGCTGCGGAAAAATTGCTTAGGGAAGAAAAGGACAAGGCAGATGCAAAGGTCCGTGAGTTAGACGATAAGGATTTAGGCGATCCCCTTAAGAATAAAAAGCGCATACTCCGCCGTGAGGCAAGTGAAGCTGAAAAAATTCTTGTTCCTGAAAATTCTACCCTTGACAGGGAACTTGAATCTTACCTTTCTGAATGGAATGACCGCCTGGCCGCAAAGCCGCGTGAAAATCTTACTCAGGATGTGAACAATCTTATTAGGGATTACACAAGAAAGACTTTAAAAACCTTTAAGACTGAAAATCTTTCTGTTGACCGCGTGGACAGTTTGGCTCAGTCTTTAGTTGAATCTCCGGCCCTCTACAAGGTAAAAAATCATCCAGCTCTTAAACGCTATATTGAGCTTTATATTATTAAGCTGATTAAAAATCTTCCCTGATTTTTTAGGTTTCCTTCAAAAACTGCCCCTGTGGTTTTTGAAGGTTCAGCGTGACTTTTGGCGGTAATGAAATGATTAGATTCTGGCAGCAGGAAAATGCAAGACTCATAGAAAAAGACGAGAATGAGCTTGATAAAAAACAGAATATTTGGGTTGATGCGAGGGCTGTGACCCGGGATGATATTGTGGAGCTTGAGCAGAAATTCGGCATTGATTCTGAGAATATGCTGGATATTCTTGACCCCGACGAGCTTTCCCGTATTGAATACAATGACGACCTTGATTATACGGTTATTATCATGAGGCTGCCAGTTTTTTCTCCTAGTGATGATATCAGTTACTTTTGTGCCCCTTTAGGTATTATAATAAAGGACAAGTTTTTAATAACAATCTGTTGGACAGACTGCGAGGTTTTAAAAGATTTTGCCGCTAACCGTATAAAGGGACTTTCTTTATCTGATTTTCCAGCTTTTACAATCCGCATAATGTCAAGGTCGGATATGATGTACTTGCGTTACCTTAAGGAGCTTAACAGAAGGGCTACCACTATTCAAAATGAAATGCTGCAATCAGTGCAAAACCGTGAACTGATTCAGCTTTTGAATATACAAAAGTCCCTGGTTTATTTTACAACTTCCCTTAAAAGCAACCAGATGCTACTTGAAAAATTCCGCAAGACCCGTCTTTTAAAACTTGATGAAGAAGACAAGGATTGGCTTGATGATGTTGACATAGACAATAAGCAGGCTATGGAAATGGCAGACACCTATACTAACATTATGGCCGGCATGAACGATGCCTTTGCTTCTGTCTTAAGCAATAACCTGAACCTTGTGATGAAGACAATGACCGGCTGGAACCTGGTTATGGTTTTGCCAACTCTTGTTACCAGTTATTTTGGAATAAACGTCCCCTTGCCCTGGCAGAAGTCGGGCTGGTTTGGTGCCCTTGCAGTTGTTGGAATTTGTATTCTGACGGGAATATTTGCCTACTTCTTCTTTATGAAAAGAAAACTTTCCCCCGAACCTAGAAAAAGGGTTCCCCGCAGGAAAAAGAGGGAAACTAGGCTACAGCGCAAAAGCATAAAGCGGATGGAAAAGATGGCGGAGGTAAGAAAATGAAAAGATGCCTACTTTTGCTTGTATTTGAATCTTTATTTTTCCTTTCCCTGTTTGCCCAAAGTCATACTAACTCGGCAATTTATGGAAAGAGGAGAAAAGATGCTAAGGCAGCCACCCCTGTAGCCCAAGCAGTAAAGGGTCTTGACTTAGTTGATTTTTTACCCCCTGCAACTGCTACCTATATTGAATACGAGATAGGGCAGGGGGCTATGCCTTATACTGCTAAAAGATATTTGACCCCCTACGCCCTTAGTCGCACTGAAACGACTTACGAGTTATGGTACGAAACCCTGGTTTGGGCAAAGGCCCACGGTTATTCCTTTGCAAGCGAAGGACAGGCTGGTTCTGAAGGAAAGAGGGGAAAGGCCCCTACTGAAGAGAATAAGCTACAGCCTGTTACCAACATCTCGTGGTATGATGCAATAGTTTGGTGCAATGCCCTTAGCGAAAAGTCTGCTCTTGAACCCTGCTACAAGTACAAGAATACGGTCTTGAAAGATTCAAGGGATTCTGCTTTTTGCGACCTTGCAGTTTGCGATTGGAACAGCTCTGGCTACAGGCTACCCACAGAAGCTGAATGGGAGTATGCTGCAAGAAAGAGTGGAAACAAAATGCAAGATGGAAGTTTGGCTTCAGGAGAAAGTGTTTCTGTTAGCCAAGATGAGGTTGCCTGGACTTCTTCTAATGCAAAATCAACTATGGATGTTGCGACTGCTAAGGCTAATGGTTCCGGTCTTTTTGATATGAGCGGGAATGTGCTTGAGTTCTGTTGGGACTGGTTTGCAGATTACGGTCAGGGGGCAAAGGAAAGAAGATCCTGTGGCCCTAAGTTTGGCAGTGAGCGGGTCAGCAGGGGCGGGTCCTGGTCAGACTATACCCCTGTATATGGTGCCGGTGACCGCTATAGCTATGACCCTAATGAAGCCTATAACTACATGGGCTTTCGTATAGCGGTTTCCCGTTAGCGTAAGCCCTAAAGGCTTTCCAAGCTGGCATTTTTTACCTGCCAACTATCCCCTTCTTTTTCTACTTGTAGCCAGGCATACTTGCCTTCTAAAAGGGGCCCTGGGTTAATTACCGTTGTGTTCCCGATTTTATCTATGCCTGCGCTTTCGTGAATATGGCCTGTGACTACTGCGAGTGGTTTTGTCTTTTCTATAAAAGTACGCAGGGCAGGGCTTCCTACATGGATGCCGCCTTCAATCATATCGCATTTTGTGTCTTTGGGTGGGTTGTGCATGATGGCAATCAGGTTTGCCCAATCCGCATCTTCCCCCTGATTTCTTATGATGTCAAAGTCAGAAACCAAGTCTTCGTCTTCCCTTTCAAAGGGGGTAGTCCCTGTGAATTTGCTTCCCCCACCGGATCCGGCAAAGCAAAGGCCCTTTGTGTGCTCTAGGCATTTTTGTACACAGATGTCCTTTTTCTCTAGTTCTCTGATAAATTCCGGCTTGTCGCAGTTTCCTAAAACAGCAAAGGTAAAGTAATCCTTGTCTTCCGTTTTTTTGCAAAGTGCTTCTAGGGCAGGCAGACCTGTTGCCTCTTCCCCGAATTTTGCAAAGTCTCCTGCAAAAAGAACTCCGTCAGCCTGGTCAAACTGCTTGTCCAACTTGTCTAAGATATCTGTGTTTCCATGTAAATCACTGATTACTAAAAATTTCATTATAATTCCCCTAGTATTTTTTTTAAGGCTTCTGTCTGCTCGTGATTTCCAATTGTAATTCTTACAAAGTCTTCAATTCCCGCAGTTGCAAAGTGGCGGATTAAGATGCCTTCTTTTTTTACTGCCTGATAGATTTCCTGGCCTGAAAGCCCCTCTTTTTTTGCAAAAACGAAGTTCGTTAAGCTGTCTATTACAAACCAGCCCTTGCTTTTTAAAAAGTCTGTAAGGCTCTGCCTTTCTTCCACAACTTTTTTTGCTGTGCCGGCATAGTAGTCTGCGTTTTTGCAGGATGCAATGCCTGCTGTTTGCGCAAGGAAGTCTACGGGGAAATGGTTAAAAGAATTTTTTACTGTGAATACTGACTGAATTAAATCTGGATTTGAAACAATATAGCCCAATCTCATTCCCGCAAAGGAAAGGCTCTTGCTGAAGGTCCTGACTATGACTAGGTTTGGAAAATCCTTTATAAGCGGAATGCAGGATTCTCCGCCAAAGTCGCAGTAGGCTTCATCTACAACAAAGACTTTATCTTTTGGAGCCTGCCTTAGCATTTCCGCTACTTGCTGCCGACTTAGGGAAAGACCTGTGGGGGCATTGGGGTTTGCAAAAATAATTGACGACTGATTTTTTTCAGCTAGGCTTAGCATCTTTTCCGTGTCTAAGGTCCAGTCTTCTTTTAAGGGAACGGTTTGCATTGGTATTTTGTAGAAACCGCAATAGACAGGGTAAAAGGAGTAGGTGTGCTCTGGAAGAATAAGGGGGCGGTCACTTTCAAAAAATGTATAGAATACAAAAGAGAGGACTTCATCTGAACCGTTGCCGCAAAATATCATGTCTGGGGTAACTTCAAATGGAATCTTATCTTTTTCACAAGGGCTACACTTTCCCCCTTGACTTTGACTTCTGCAAAGGACACCGCCAGTTGCGTTCAGCATGTTAGCGATTTCTTTTCGTAGTTCATTTGCATCTGGATCCGGATAAAGGGCAAGTTTTTCGCTTTTTGCCTTTACTGCATCTACAAGAGCCTCTGCTACTTGCGGGGCTGGTGGGTATGGATTTTCGTTTGCATTTAATTTTATGTAAACCCTGTCCTTTGGCTGCTCGCCTGGAACGTAGGGGTGCAAGTTATTTAATCTTTGTGAAAGCATACTTTTATTGTAGTAAAAAAGACTTCTTTCTTCAAGGGGACAATTATAACAGAAAAATATAATTTTGTTAGGTAAAAGTTTATAGGATTCTGATTTTTTGCGGTGAATTTATATATGTATGCGATATGCGAACAAAATATAAACGGGAGAGAAAAATGAAAAAAAAGTTTACCCTGCTAGCTTGTATATTTTTGTTTACTTCAAGTTTGATTTGCCAAGCAGGATTTGAGTTTGTGGACAAGGATTTTTCTGAGATTTTTTATGCTGCAAGTCTGTACCGCAATATTTCTATTGTATCAGATGATACTGTAAGTGGCCACGGAACTTTTAGGTTTGCCGGTGATGATTTTGATTCTGCCTTTGATTCTTTTTTAAGAGCAAGCCGCCTGTACGTTAGCAAAAAGTCTGATGTCTGGACTGTAAGCCGCCTGTCTTTAGAGAATAAGAATGGCCGCTACTATCTTGATGCCTGTGATGTAAAGGCGGATCGCTTGCTTGAAAAGCTGAGCGAATACTTTGCGGCAGCCATAACTTTTGATTCTTTACCTGCACAAGAAATCTCGCTTCATGCAAATTCTGAAAATCTTAACGGACTTCTTGAAATAATCGTCAAGCAGTTGGGAAACGAATATGTCTGTCAGTTTACAAAAGAAAATCCCCACATTCAGCATCTTCAAAAAATTTTATCAAATGACACAAGTTCTTTTGGGAAAATGCAGATAGAAGCAAATGAAGCTTCTAGTGAATTGCTTTTTAATCTTGATATTGAAGGTGCTGCCGCCGGTAGGGTTCTTGAAGAGATTTTTAACAGGGCAAACAAAAATTTTATTTTTACTTGTGACTCTTCTAATCTTGTAAGACGGCTTCTTGTAGAAAATAAAAGTTTAAAAGAATGCCTAGACCTTGTATGTTCTTGTTCTGCTCTTGAATGGATTGAATGCGAAGGGCTTTTTTACATTAGGGAAGAAAGTGAGAAAAATAATAGTGCCCTTGATGCCGGTAAAGTTTGGTGCCGCCATGATTTCTTATACTTCCCCGCAGAAAAGGCAATGGCTGTTTTAAGTCAAAGGTTCGGTCAGCTTCCTTTTATTCTTTTAGAAAAAGAAAATGCCCTCTTGTGTTTTGCTAGAAGTGAGATTCAGGATGAGATGAAAGATTTTGAGAAGTCTTTTGATGTTAAGTCTGACGTAAAGTATGTTTCCTTGCAGTACATAAAAGTTGACGAGCTTTTGTCTAGGCTTCCTCCTGGAATTGAGGTAAGTCAGATAAAGCTGGGAACTCAGGATAATTCCTTTTTCTTTACTGGGACTAGCGGACAATATTCAATGCTTTTGGAAAGCATAAAACTTTTAGATGTCAACGCAAAGAGAATCCGTTATGACCTGCTTGTAATGCAGTACCAGTCTTCTGATAGCTTTACATTCGACCATACCCTGTCTTCTAAGAGATTGGCGCTTGGGGATAGAAACGGGATGACTGCTGTTTTGGGGTCAGTCCTTAACCTGAACATGGATGTTGTTGGGGCTTTTGGAATGAAGTTCGCCTCCGCCTTACAGACAGCGATTAATGAAAACCACGCAAGGGTTTATGCTGATACAACCTTACAGGGACTGAGTGGTACTACGATTTCTTTTAAGAATACAAATACTTACCGCTACCGTGACAATAATCTTGACCCCGAGACAGGTAAACCCGTTTATTCAGGCGTAACAAGAGAAATTGTTTCCGGACTTACCATTGATATTACCGGTTGGGTAAGTGGCGATGGAATGATAACTAGCAAAGTCACGGCTTCTGTTTCAAGGCAGGGGGCTGACTTGTCTTCTTCTACGGGAAACCCACCGCCTACTAGTGAAAAAATAATTACGACAGAGGTCTTGGGAAAAAGCGGTGAGCCCTTGGTTCTTAGCGGACTTATGCAAAATGATGAGGAGCTGGTTGAAGAACGTACTCCCTTTTTGTCTAAAATTCCGATTATCGGTTGGTTCTTTAAGTCCCACAAGAAAACAAAAGAAAGAAGTGAAATGGTAATTTATTTAGTTCCTCGCTGGGAAGATGGAACAAATGAAAACCTAGATATTAAGGGTGAGGATTTTGAAAAGTTTAGTCAGGAATTCCTGAAGGAGAAAAAATAGAATGAAAAATACTTTTGTACTTTCCGCTGCTTTTTGCTTGCACAATAAAGCAGTTGTGATTGAAGAAAAGGCTGACAAAATTACTATAGGTCTTTTGCATCCTGATGATGATGACTTGAAGATGCGGCTTTGTCGTGCAGTAGAAAAAACGTTCGCCACTGAAAAAATAAAAGTTGATTGCGAATTTGTTTTGATAGATAACAGGCAGTTTCATTCCTGCATAGAATCTTTGTTCAAGAAAAGAAATGATATTGCTTTTAAAAAAGATGAATGCAAAGATGAGAAATCCGTAATCCTAGAAAATGAAGCTGCGGTTCTTTTTGAAAGTCTTATTTTAAAGGCTACCTCTTTGGGGGCAACTGATATCCATATAGAAGAGAAGGGGGTAAGGTTTAGAATCTCTGGTCAGCTGGAGCATGAGATAGAACTTGATGAGAAAACTTTTTCTGCCCTGGTGCAAAGGATTAAGCTTCTTGCAAAGCTCAATGTGTTTGAAAAAAGAAGGGGACAAGATGGCAGTTTTACTTTTATTTCTTCAGACAAAAGTAAAATTTTTATCCGTGTTTCTGCTCTACCTGCCGTCAGTGAAGAAAAAGATGGAATAGGGGAATCCTTAGTTTTACGTCTTTTAGATACAAAAAGAATTCCTTTGAAACTTGAGAATTTGGGTTATTCAGAAAAGGATTTAAATCTTATAAAATCCATGTGCTCCCTTCAAGATGGTCTTGTCCTAGTTTGTGGGCCTACAGGCTCTGGTAAGTCAACAAGTGCAGCTGCCATGTTAGAAAGAATAAGGAATACTTTTTTTGAGACAAAAAAAATAATAAGTTTGGAAGACCCAATAGAATACTTGCTTCCTGGGGTTACGCAGGTTCAGGTAAATAAAAACCACGACATGGACTTTGCAGAAAGTTTACGCAGGGTTTTCCGGCAGGATCCGGATGTTATTATGATAGGAGAGATTCGAGATGCCGTTACTGCAAAGACTGCACTGCAGGCTGCAATGACAGGACATTTAGTAATTGCTACTTTGCATACAGGTTCTGTAAGCCAGTCCCTACTAAGGCTGCAGGAACTGGGGGCAAAAGAGGTTCTTGTAAAATCAGTTTTAAAAGGTCTTGTTTGCCAAAGGCTTCATAATGGAAAGTTAGAGGCAGAAGCCGTTCTTTTTGATGAAAACAAAAGTCGGGAGAAACTTTATGCTTAGCAAAGACTGCCTTTCTTTTACAGGAACCTTTAGCGAACTTTTGTTTGCAAATCTTAGTGTAAAAAATGCCTTGTCCTTTATGCTAAGGATGGACAATTTAAATAAAAACGTAAAAAAAGGGGTGGCTGAAATACTTAACTTTTTGGAAGAAGGTTCTCTGTTTTCCCTTGCTTTAAAAAAGTGCCTGCACATAAATTTTAGCAGAACATACATTGCTTTTGTTTCTAGTGCTGAAGAAAGCGGAAAACTTTGCGAAACATTTACTTTTTTATATGACAGTCTGAAGAAAAAAAAGGAAAGAACAGAAAAGATTATTGCGGCGCTGCTTTATCCGTCTTTTGTACTTCTACTTGCGCTTTTTCTTTCTGCCTTTTTTATTTTTTATGCAAAGGAATTTTCTCCTACTTTTACTGTAGCCACAGCCATGTCTGTTTGTTTTCAAGCAAATGCGCTTTTACTTTTTTACATACTTGGAATTTTTATCTTAGTAAAAAGACTTTGCCAAGAAAAAGAACTGGTCTTTCTTTTTAAGATTGTCAGTTTTCTTACGGCAAGCAATTTAGGTGTCTATAAATCTTTTAAAATCGCTTTGCTTGCCACAAAAAGGGCTTCCCCTTTATATAAAAAAGTAGCAATGGCCCTATCGATGTTAGAAGAAGGTTTTTCTGTTTTTGAATCTTGCAGGGTTTTTGGAAAGGAAATTGCTCTTTATCTAGAACTTGCAGAATTTTCTGGAAATGAGGCCCAAGCCTTTTTGTCTGCAGCTGATTTTTTACAGAAAAATCAGGAAAAAAAAGAAAAAGTTTTAATGACTTTTCTTGAGCCTGTGACTATTGTTCTTCTTGCCTTGTATATAGGCATACTTTTAAAAAGTCTTGTAATGCCAATCTTATTTAATTTTTAGCGGAATATCCGCGGGGAGTTTATATGAAAAAAATGAAAAAAAAAAGAGCCGATGCAGGTTTTACCTTTGTCGAAACACTCGCAGTTCTTGCCGTAGGCGCAATGCTTTCTGCAGGTGCAAGTGTTTCTGCAATTCACGTCATGGACACTGCAAAAAAAACTTCTGCAGCTCAATCTATTGAACAGTATAAGGCAGCACTTCATTCTTACTATCTTGACTGTGGGACTTTCCCTTCAAGTCAGCAGGGGCTTATTGCCCTCTGGGAAAAACCTGTTCTTGCCCCAGTGCCATCTTCTTGGAAGGGGCCGTATGTTGATAGGCAGATTAAGGATGACCCTTGGGGAAACAAGTTTGTGTATGTAAGAAATGATTCTGCGCTTTTTCCAAAGGAATGTCCGCAATCGCTTCCTTATGCGATTGTCTCTTATGGTGCAGATGGATGCGAAGGAGGAGAAAAATCAAATGAAGATATTACGTCGTGGAAATGATGGGTACGTTTTACCCTATATGCTGGCTCTGATTATGGCTTTGTCACTGTTGCTTTCAGGGCTTTCGATGGCGCTTGAAACAAAGCATAAAAGTTTGCAAAAAGAAGCAAATATGCTTTATCAGGAATTAAAAGAATGAAGCTGGTTGAAATTGTATGCGCCTGCTCGCTCTTGACTTTTTTTACCGGCGGCTTTTCTTTTGGCCTGAACTTTTGCTTCAAGATTGCCAGTGAAAATAAAAAAATCTATGCGCAGATAAAAAGGGATGACTTTTTATCGAAAGGTTTTGCGAGGGCATGCAGGGATAAGCAAGTGGAAAAGTGGATTGAGCTTTCCTCTTCTTTATACCCTGACTGCCACTTGCGGGTAGAAAAGAAAGAAGAAGGCTACATTCAATTTTGGAACTCTGAACAGGGACTTTTGTCCTGCTCAAGTTTTTAGACTTTTGTTTTATAAAAAAAACTAGGAAAGGAATTTTATGAAAAAGAAAATTATCCAAAAAAAAGATTATGAGCTTTATACTATAGCTTTGCCCTTTGACTTTAAGAAAAAAAGGCGGGATTCTTTTATAACAAGGGAACTTGAAAAACTTCATCCTTGTTATTCTGATTCAACCTGTTTTGATTATACTCTTTCTTTTAGTAAGGGAAAACTTCTTGCAAATGTTGTTGTAATGGACAGCGTAAAGTTGGCGGAGTATAAGAATGAAGGGAGGTGTAGACTTGAGCTAGATGAAATAAAAAGACGGTATGTTTTTAAAGAAACAAAATCTCCTCTGCTGCTTTTATTGCTAGTAACTTCTTTAGTATCTATAAGTTTTTTTAGCGTCAGGGCTTTTGCCTTGCCGAATTCTGATAGTTCAAAATCTTTATCTAGCCAAGAGAATTTAACGTTATTTGAAGAGACTTACACAAGTCCTGTTGAGGCTGCAAAGGTTTTATTTAAAATATTAGATTCAAAAAAAGCAAAAGTTGAATCTTATTCTTTTGACTTAAAAAGTTCTGCTCAGAACTTTAGTATAGTTAATTGCTTGCCAGAAGATTTTGACTGCCAAGAAGTAAATAATCTTTCAGCAACCACCTTGTCTTTTTCTCCTGTTTCATATAAGGGGGCAAGTTCTTTTTGCAACCTTGAAGTTTTTTCTGCTGCAAGCAAAGATACCCTTGCTTTTGAAAAGCTTAATAGTGATTGTATGAAAAAAATCAGGAGACAGCTGGACTTGCATTGTGTAAAAAAGATTTCAGATGATGCAAATACCGGTGCTTTTTCATTTGAAATAAAAAGGGAAAGTGTAAAAAATCTTTTTTCAAGTTTGGATTCTTTGTTTAAGGAAGATAAAGTTTCAGTGGGTAAAATTGAAATTTCTTTTGACGCAAACAGAGCAATTTGCTCTTTGACTTTGTCTTCTGTTCCGCCAGAAGAAGAAGAGTCAATTTTACAAGTTCTATCTTCTGTTGATACAGTCTTTCCACAAAAGGAAAGAAAATCATACGCTAAGGCAGAAGAAAAAAAATCTTTTGAAAAAATTGGAATGATAAAAACTTCAGATGGAAAAAGTATAAGCTACTATAAAACTTTAGAAGGAAAAATCAGGGAGGTAATTGAATGAAAAGAAATTTTGGAATTTTTTCTGCAATTTTTTTTATCGTATCTTTTTTTGCATCCTGCTCGTCAGATGCTTTTGAAAAGAGGCCGTATTATATAAGTTCGCTAGAAACTAGCGGATCTTATGCGACATTTGACTTTTATAATAACACCGATAAGGAAATTGAAAGTATAGTTTTTTCAGCCCGCATTTATGATAGTGAAGGGGAGAGCGCAATCTTTGGAACAAATGGCATAAAAACAACGTTTGATTATTCTGTTCCAGCAAGAAGTCACGAATCTGTAACCCTGGCCTTGCAGGAAATTGTTGGTCCTGAATACGAAGACTCATATATTTTAGATTTTCTTTATGCTAAAGAAATAAAATATAAAGATGGTTCTTCCTGGTCAGATCCATTTGGTTACTATTGTTTTTAAACGGAGAGATAATCGTGAAAAAAATTATTTTTTACTTTTTGCTTGTTTCTATTGCCTGCCTGCTTTTTTCTTGCTCTTTCTATGATGCGGAAGTAGATTCTTACCCGACTTCTTTACAGAAAAAAGATCTCTACAAGCACGATGCTGCTACTTGGACGATTCTTGTTTACATGGCGGCTGATAATGATTTGGATCCTTTTGCGCTTGAAGATTTAGAAGAAATGAAAAATGCAAGCGTTAACAGAAGACAAGTAAACACCTTGGTCTTGTTAGATAGAAAAGGTTTAACAGGAACAAAGGTCCTAGAAGTTTCTGATAAGGATGCTCTGGAACTTGACTGCCCTAATTTAAATATTGAGGCAGGAAAGGAAAAAGAACTTAATATGGCAGATGGAAATAATTTGTCTAACTTTCTTAAGTTTGCCCTTGAATACTATCCTGCTGACCACTATGGCTTAATCATTTGGGGACACGGCACCGGTTTTAGATCTGCTTCTAGGGCGGTTGCCGTTGATGATTCTTCTGCAGGGCTTTCAATGTCAAAAACTGAACTTAGAAAGGCCATTTGCTCAGGAATGAAAAATAAGCTGCTTGACTTTATAGCGTTTGATACTTGTTATTCGGCAGAGATCGAAGAAGCATACGAACTAAAAAATTGCGTTGAGTACTTTGCAGGAAATACAGGTGCACAGAATTTGTGCGGGTGGAATTATGAAACTTGGTTTTCAAATTCCTTTGAAAACTATTCTTCTGGACAAGAAATACTTGCTTTTCTGATGAAACAGTATGAGGGGGAAGGGGAAGAGAAGTTTTCACTTTTGGACTTAAAGCATGTCTCTACTTTATTTGCTTCTTTTGACGCTTTTTGCAAAGAGCTTTCCTTAAAAATTAAAACAAAAACTGAAGCAGAAAAAGTCAGAGCCATGCTGCTTTCTCCTCTTGAAGTAAGAAGGTATTTAGTTTTGCCCTCCTACAATGAAACAAGCCCCTTGTACCTTGACATGGAAAATTTCGTGGAACGTATGTGCCAATATGACGATGACCTTAGCCCTTACGGCAAAAGTGTTACTGATGCCCTTTACAGAACAGTTGTAAGGAATGTAAAGGGTCAGTACCCGCTGGGGCTTTATTTTTGTAATGTAGATTTTTCTGATAATGTTGATATGAATTTTTCTGCTTACTGTATTCAAGGCAGCGCAGCAGATAGCCTTAGTCTTTTTGTAAAGGATTCTGCTTTTTATGTCCTTACAAAAATAAAATCTGGAACTTTACTAGATAAAATTTTTTCAAATTATGATTGGAGGTAAAATGAAAGTTTTTAGAATTATTTTTTTTCTTGCACTTGCAAGTAGTGTATGTTTTTCTGCTTATTCTTCTGTTCCTAGTGGCGCTGGCATCGGTGGTTATGTTTCTGAACCAGGTGGCGGAAGCTCCTCAGCTCCATCTAGTCCAAGTAGCCCGTCATCGGGGACTACAAATTCTGGAGGAACATCATCATCGTCATCATCATCATCATCATCATCATCTTCTTCTTCTTCTTCTTCT
>CAJOQA010000141.1 GCA_905236465.1 uncultured Treponema sp. | reverse complement strand
GGTAAGTCAAAGTCATCATCTGAAGCAGAAACAACTAGGTCATCTGCTGTCTGAGGAGTAATATCTTCTATCTCGGGGAACTCAAAATCATCTGTATCAGAAGAGTTTAAGTCAGGGATAGTGGGAAGTGGGGACGAATGGCTTTCAGTCTCCTCTTCTGGGAGCTCAAACTTTTCTTCGGGAACAGGCTCTATGTCGATTTCATCATCAATTTCATCTTTTGGGAAGCGCAGGGTTTCATTCTCAAAATCAGCTTCATCAGGGAAATCCGCAAAGTCATCATCATCCTCGTCTTCATCAGCTTCCTCATCAAAAATTTCTTCTAGCGGAGGCTGGGTCTCAACTGGATTTTTAGCAGACTTTTTTCTTTCGTTTGGAGAAAACTCTTCAAAATCATCGCTTTCCTGACTATCTTCCTCTTCATCATCAAAGAAAAAGTCATCATCTGAATCTTCAACTTCTTCTTCATCAGAAAAACCGTCATTTACTTCTACAACAGAAGAAGGTTTGTTTTCGGGAAGACCAATATCTTCATCTTCAAAAGCACTTTCAAATGGGCTTTCTATAGGACCAGACGAAGAAGAAGCAGATGAAGGAGATGCAAAGGGGTTTGAATCAAAGAAGTCGTCATCACTATCAAAATCTGTAGCGGAGGGAACAAGGTTATCTAAATCTGCTTGCGAAGATTTATTTGCAAAGATTTCGTCATCTAAAGCCTTATCAAAAGGAGAAGGTGAGTTTTCATCATTTTGAGTAAGAGTTTCAAAAGAAAGCCCTTCGTTAAACTTTTTATCTGCTCTAGAAGGAACTTCTTTTTCTACACTTTCACTTGCAACCTCTGCATTAGATTCGGCGGAAGAAGACTCCATGCTTGTAGGGGGAAGGTTTTCAAGAGGAATTTCTTCCTGAACTTCATTTTTTTCTTCTATTTCCGAACTTTCACCCACTTTTTGAGAAAGTCTTTTGAAATTTTCTGAATAAGAAGAATTAGTTGAATGTTTTTTTGAAAGTTTTTTATAGGCATTTAAAGCATCAGTATACTTATTTTGATTTTCAAAAGAGGAAGCCAAAAGAGAAATTGCCTTTGCATCTTCTGGATTTGTTTCCAAATACTTTTTAAGCTTCTGTTCAGCTTTTTCAAAGTTGCCTGTTTGGTGATAGCGACGACCACTATCCTTATAAAAATCCTTGTAAGATGGATCTAGCTGTTCAATTCTTTTAAAACAATTATCAGCTTTATCATCATCACCGTGACAGATGTAGTACTGCCCCAAGAGATTTATAGCCTGAACATCATGGGAATTTCTTTCCCAGAGCTTTTTTATCTTTTCTTTAGCAGATTTAAGTTTATTTGCAGTAAGTAAAATTTTAGCATACTGCTTTATCATAGACAAATCCTCAGGAGCCATCTGCTCGTAGCGTTCCATCGTTTGCAGGGCATCGAGGGATTTACCATTCAAATCGTAGGCATTTGCCAAAGAAGATAAAACTTTAGTATTTGTTCCGTCATATTTTAGTGAGGTATTGTATTCGTGCTCAGCCTCATCATAGAATTCTTGCTTTACGTACACATCCCCCATTTTAGCGTGCATCTTGGGGTTTTGAGGGTTA
Organism: uncultured Treponema sp.; assembly: GCA_905236465.1. Lineage (GTDB taxonomy): Bacteria > Spirochaetota > Spirochaetia > Treponematales > Treponemataceae > Treponema_D. The sequence goes on along the minus strand of CAJOQA010000141.1, from coordinate 4,439 downwards.
AGAGATATTGCTTTATTAAGAATATTTATAGCATCCTTTGTCTCATCACGGTCTAAAAGTAAATCTGCATAACCGTCTATTGCCTCTAGCCAACCTGGCTTAGACCTAAGAGCTGCTTCATATTCAGCTGCAGCCTGATCGCTTCTTCCCATCCTGGAATAGGTTTTTGCAAGATTTAAGTGTAAAATCGGATGGTTAGCATCGACTTTAAGTCCCCTTAAATAAGAGGAGACCGCCTGTTCATTCTTACCAAGTTTATCGTATATTGAACCTAAATGGTTGTAAGCCAAAACATCTTCAGGCTTTTCTTCTATTACGGTTTCAAAGCACTTTAGGGCATCATCGTACTTGCCCATAAGTTTGTAAGTAAAACCCAAGTTATAGAAAGTCTGGACATTAGTTTCATCAGCTATTACAGCCTGCTCCAGGTAGGAAATTGAATCATCATATTTTTTTATGCGGCGGTTAATTGACCCCAAATTGTTCAGTGCTTCAACATTGTTTGGATCTGCGCTTACAATCTGCTTATATAGGGGAATTGCATCCGCATCCCTACCACTTTTCTGATAAATGTCCCCTAAGGCAGCAAGCAACTCGATATTAAAAGGATCGCTTTTCAATAAATTCTTGTAAAGCCTTGAGGCAAGGTTGTAATCCCGTGAAAGGACTGCAGCCTTTGCCCGATCATAAATCAATTTGTTGTCAGCAACATTCTCAGCCATAACATGACGCTCCTTACTTTTTTAGGGGTCGGGCATATACCTCTTTAGAAAGGGTGCCCATTATTCTCTTGTCTTTTTCTGAATAGGATGCAATAGCAAAGTAATAAATTTTACCGTTTTTAAGACCAGTTAAAGTTATTTTTGCTACGTTACCAACATCAAGGGGGGAGTTTCCCTCTACGGCTTCATACCCCAAGTATTCACCTGGCCGTTCTCCGTAGAAAACGTAATAGCCACCTGTGCCAGAATCAACTGAATAAGCCCAGGTAAGAGTTACCTGACCGTCTCCTGCATCTGCAATAAGGCTAAAGGGGGGTAAGGGGGAAGGTACTTCCTTGTATTTAATCTTAATTTCACTGATGCTAGGTGTATGTGAACCTCCCCCATCAGGGAAAAGATCTGCCGCTACCTGAAAATACAAGCCCTTTACATCAGAAATTTGACTGTGGTTCTTTACGAGAACCCATGCAGGCTCCGTTTCTGTCCAGTTAAAGTGGTCGTCACCGGAGCGAACATAAAAAACAACATCGGTTTGCTCTGGGAGATTTACAATGGCATCCAAACCTGTAAATTCAGCTTCCCTAGAAAGAAGGATGGGTTCTGTTACAAAACGGCCCCCATCTTTTTTGTAGGAGTCATAACGTAAATCTTGAGAACTTTGCGAAGTGCAGGAAGTCTTTATGCGAAAATCATCTATTAAACCCGTATACTTTGGGCAAATATCTACGTCTGCCGCTACGCCGAGGAAGGGGCTGTAAACAGAGCCACCATGCTCCCGCCCGTTTGTGGTCACATACTTCAGTGCCTCGAGGCGGCCATCTATGCGGTATTCTAGCAAACCTGTATCTTCATCAAAGGAAATTTGATGGTGGGTCCACACATTAGGAATTATCGTTCTTCCGCAAGCTATAGAAAGAGAACCTGAATCCTTGTCATAGCCGTTAAAAACATTAGTAAATTCCCATCTGAGGCGGTTAGCAAAGAAGGAAGCGGAAATTGTTTGGTAAAGGAGACGGCGACCTTCTGTCCGTGAAGATCTCCAGGAAAACACAACTTCCCCGTTTTCTGCTATGGAAGGGCAAAGCCAAAATTCAATAAGAAAGGAGCCAGCAGGTCCTTCTTTTCCAAATATAGAGTTTTTGCTACCAGAAAGCCGTATTCCTCCTACTCCACGGCAAAGTGCACTCCCCTGCCCTATTTTTGCCTTTGCGGAAGGGACAGTTTTATTCTCTAGGACATCATAGTTTCCCTTTACATCCCTAAGTGAAGAGTTTTCAAAGTCCAAGAGCAAGTCTGTATCAGAACCTGCTACCCTTGCATTAGTCGCAAGTTCCAAGCTGTCCCAGCCGAAGCGGCCCTTTCCAAAAGTCAGCCCATCCGTTTTTTCAAGGCGGGACCAACCCTTTTCTCCCCCCAAGACCAAAGTCTTTTCTTCCGCAAAAAGAGATGAAAGAGAAATCATCAGTAGACAAAGACTAGTAAAAAAAAGTATCCTTATATTATGCATAGTACCGACCAGCAATCAAATTCATTAGACTTATCTCCCCGCGAAATTCTCCACCAAACAGCACTTAAGGCTCCAAACCAAAGTGGCATCTATATGTGGCGCAACAAGGACGGAACCGTAATTTATGTTGGCAAGGCAAAGAATTTAAAAAATCGCCTTACATCATATTTTAGTCCAAACAAGGACATTAAGACAAGGCTTTTAGTAAGCCACGCCTCTTCGATAGAATACATTACGACCAACAACGAATATGAAGCCTTTCTTTTAGAAAACAACCTGATAAAAAAGTACAGTCCCAAGTACAATATAAACTTGAAGGATGGAAAATCCTACCCTGTGCTCCGCGTTACATCAGAAAAATACCCCAGGCTTTTTAAAACTAGGAATATTGTTCAAGATGGCTCCCGCTATTTTGGTCCTTTTCCGGATGCCAGCGCATTGGACACTTTTATAGATACCCTCTATGAAATATATCCCCTGCGTCACTGCAAAAGGTTCCACGAAAAATCGTCACCCTGCATGTATTATCATATAGGAAGATGTCTAGCCCCCTGCAGTAAAGAGGTTGCCCAATCCACCTATACTGAATTTATCGAAGAAATCTGTACACTTCTTGAGAGCAAAGACTTAGAAACAGAGAAAAAACTTGAAAATCAGATGAAAGAGGCGGCGGCACGGTTAGATTTTGAAAAAGCAGCACGACTTCGCGATGGTTTAAGAGCACTTTCAGTTTTAAAAAACCAGAATATTGTTGAAGGATTTGATGGCGACGACAGGGACTACATTGCTTCTTGGAGGGAAGGCGAGCTTTGTTCTTTTACAGTACTAAAAATACGGGCGGGAAAACTTTTGGGAAGGGACAACTACCGCACGGTATCTTTGGCAGAAGACACAGACCTGCTTGCAGAGTTTATGGGGGCTTTTTATACAGAAAAAGAAAGCATACCCCCTTCTATCTACGTACCGACTAAGGAAGGCATGGAGATTATGAGCAAGTGGTTCTATGAAAGCTATAAAACTAAGTGCAATATTGTGTTTGTAGAGGAAAAAGTTCAAAATTTTAAGCTGCATAACGCTGCCTTGCAGATGGCAAGACAAAACGCCCACGAGGACATAATCAGGACAATGAGAGACAGGGGTGACTTCCCAGCTATGGAAGAACTTAAAAAAGTATTAAATCTTCCGCAACTGCCAAAAAGGATTGAAGGTTTTGATATAGCCCATATTGGGGGTAAATTCCCAGTAGCCTCTCTGATTAGCTTTTACAACGGCAATCCGGATAAAAAGAACTACCGGTACTTCCGCTTAAAAACAACAGACGGTTTTATAGATGACTTCCAATCTATGAGGGAGGCCACGAGCAGAAGATATTCTAGGCTAGTCAACGAAGGCAAAGATCTACCTGACCTGATTTTAATAGACGGTGGTATTGGTCAGGTAAATGCAGTTGACGGTGTTCTAAAGTCTTTAGGCCTTGACATCCCCATTGCAGGACTGGCCAAAAGGGATGAAGAAATATGGAGGCCGCATACATCAGAGCCGGTTTGCCTGCCTAAAAGGAGTGATGCCCTGCGCCTTTTGCAGAGGGTTAGGGATGAAACCCACCGTTTTGCAACTAGCCGGAACCAGGAGCTTAGGACTAAGGAAAATACAATAACACCTTTTATAAAGCTACCGGGAATTGGTGCCCAAAAAGATAAAATTCTTATGAAAAAGTACGGGACACTGGAAGAACTTTGCAAGGCCCCTGAAGCTGAGATTGCGGAATTGTTGCACATGAGGGCAGCAGCGGCCAGTGAGTTGCTTTTGGCTGCAAAGAATATGTTTTCCAAACAGACTGAGAAAAAAAATGAGCAGTCAAAGTCCCTGCAGGAAGCAGGCACAACTTGGCAAAATGCGGCCCACTACAAGATGATAAACGATTGGGCCTTGGAAGCGGCTGCTTCTGATGAAGAAGCTGGAGAAGATGAAAAAGATGAAGGAAATTCTTAAACAGAGTATTCACCGGAAAGAATTTTCTTGAGAAATTCATCTTTAGGCATAGGTTTACCAAAAAGATAGCCCTGCAACCTTTCGCAGCCTATGGATTTTAAGAAAGAATAAGCCTCTTTAGTCTCAACTCCTTCGGTTAATGTCTGCATACCTATATTTTTTGCCAAAGCAATTATGCTAGAAAGTATAGGCCTAGTCTTTTCATTTTCTGAAAACTT
>CAJOQA010000140.1 GCA_905236465.1 uncultured Treponema sp. | reverse complement strand
CTTCAAGAGGCACGAATATATTTGTTTCTATCTTGATGATTTCTTATTTGACGGAATAAATGGAATCTGGTTTGCATATAATAAGGCGTATGAAATTATAAAGCATTTCGCTGGAATTATAACTCCAGATTTTAGCACTTACGGCGACTTTCCCCTGCCACTAAAATGGTGGAACACATATCGGATGCGTGCATTTGGTTTCTGGTGTTCCACAATGGGAATAAATGTCATCAATAATGTTCGTTGGAGTAAGGATACGCTGGATATATGTTTCAGAGGGATTCCCAAAAACAGTATTGTTGCAATAGGTGCTGTAGCGAGCAGACTTAAGTATCTTAAAAATAGGGCAGATTTTGAAGAATACTTAATCAAGATGATAGAGGTTTTACAGCCTCATACAATTCTTGTTTATGGTACAACAAATTACGCTTGTTTCAAAAGTCTCTGGACTTCTGGAATTAAGATTGTCACTTATCCAAGCAGAAGGAATACAAAGAAGGATTGTTCCGGTGATGCCAGATGAGTGACTCAAGCAAAGATGACAGCGGATTGTTTCCTATCAACAGAGTTGATAATAACATCCACTACACCGCGCAGGAATATGGACTTTCACCAAGCGGATATTTTGGTGAAAAAGGAAAAAAAGGTTCTGCAAACTGGATTCGTCAGATTTTTTGCAACAACCCTATAGCTGAAGCTGCAAGATTTTATGATCTGCTAAGTGAAGGTGGAAAAGAAAAAACAATGCCAAATGGACATGGAGTAATGACAATAATGCCAGATGGCTCTATGATTTCAATCCGCATCATAACATCTTCAGTTGGAAGTCCTGCTGTTGAGTTAAAACTCAATGGTGTTCATCAAGGCGTAAAATCAAAACAAAAGATTCATTTTGTACAAGGAGGATCCTCAAAATGATAGACCATCGCTTAACACAGGCTGATATTAGTCAGCTCAAATCATTAATTGGAACAAAGCTCATCTGTTTTAAATCTGAGGAAAAAGACAGCTGGAATAGGATTTTCGGTAATATCGCAATAGTTACAGATAAAAGAGTGATAGAAATCCGAAATGAACTTACCCCGACTGAATACATCGGTGGCAACATAGAAGATGTATCACGGTTTTTCGTCAAGCCGATTGATGATGAGCACCCGTTTGCACTCATGATTATATCTGATGTTGTAGAAACTTCTGTAAATGAAACAATCACTGACATAGGAATTGTAACTGATGATATTTCTGTCAAAGATTTAAACGGCAACATTATTTATAAAATATCAACAGCTGAATCAATTATTATAAAAACAGATTCCTCTTCTTATGTAATTTCCCGTGATTGGCATCTTGAAGAAGTTATGTACTTTATAAAGACTTCGGACATTCAAAGAGATATGCGATCTGTCGCAGATATTATCTCCGACTGGTCAGATGAAGATGAGAACACTGTTGCTACATGTAATAGAAAAGAAATCTTTCTGAAGAATTCCTAACACATCTTTCACTTAGCCGAAAAAGACTCTTCTTTCAAAAAGAGAGTCTTTTTCTTTTTTACCACGTTACAATCTGATCAACAATTTCCTGTTGCTCACTAGCAGTTCGCCTGAGGTATATACGAGTTGTTTCAATACTTTCGTGCCCCATCAAATCGGCAAGTAAAGAAATATCATTGAACTTTTCAAGAAAGTTCTTTGCGTAACGATGCCGGAAAGAATGAGGATAGACAACCTTAGTGCTTATGCCATATTTTGCAGCATAAGTTTTAAGCTGTGTAGCAATTCCTCTCGTCGTGATACGTTCTCCAAAGCGATTAAGAAAGACATATCCAAAAGTCCTGTTTATAGATTTAAGCCAGGCTTGGGCTTCTTCACGCAATAGTTTTGGAATATACAAACGACGAAGTTTTCCGCCTTTTGAGTACAAATCAAACCAGCCAATATTTACGTGCTCAACTTTTATCTGAGTAAGTTCACTTACACGAGCACCAGTAGCACCAAGAAACCATACTACAAAATACCATTCGATATTTCCATCTGCTTTAAGCTGCGCTTTGAAGTATTGATAATCGGCATTGCTTATTACATTTTCCAGAAAGTTTTTCTGCTGTACCTTTACTTGTTTTAGCTGCATCTTTTCTTTGCCAATAAAAACTAGATACTTGTTAATTGCCTGGATTCTAAGATTTACAG
>CAJOQA010000139.1 GCA_905236465.1 uncultured Treponema sp. | reverse complement strand
GGGGCCGCCCCCAGTCCTTAAGTTATGATGGAAATCAAGATCAAGTTTTGGACTGGAATCTTATATGTGATTTCGGTAGCCCGATTGCAGGTTCTTTCCATATCGATGCGACTTCTTTTGCAGAATTTGACTGGGATTCTTATCCTTATCTTAAATCTCTTTCCTTTAAGGAAGTTGGTGGGGTAGAGAAGTCTCGCTTTGATTTTGTTCCAAAGAGTTTAAAATGGACCCCTGCTAGTATGGAACGGGACGAAAAGCTTAGCTTAAATGAAGATGAAGCTTTTTATTTTCCTTTAGTCAATTCAAGTCCTTTAGCGGAGGGGGGACTAGAAAGTGAGAAACTCGCTTCTTTTGCAAGCCATATAAGTATTCCATCTAAAGAAAGGGAAAATGCAAGGATTTATTTTTATATTTTAAATGGTAAAATTCAGAGCGCGGATTATATGCAAGGTTCAAGACTGTATGCCCGTGCTGAGTTTAAAAATGATATGCCTTCTGTTCGTGTTCTTGACAGTGATGGCGATGGTATTTTTGAGACTACAGAGATTTATGAGGCAGATAAGAGCGGTAGTATGGACGTGCATTCTATGGAAGATGAAAGAAATATAATGATAAATGTTTTGGGCTCTTCTATAGATATCGCCCCTTGGTATTTGAAGATGGTTCAGTATGATTCTAATAATGATGCAACGGCTGATTTTACTGAACAGTATTTTGAACATGGTGGAAAAATATCATCTTGGGACAATAATGGTGATGGTCAGTGGGACATTAGATATGTGCTTAAAGCTAGGGCAGACGATAAAAGTGAGAATGCCGTAAAAGAAGAAGAAGCCTTGTTCTACGACAATAATAAAAAACTTGTTCATGTTTTTAGTAAAAATGGAAGTCCTTACAAAGTTATATATAATTCTGAAGAACTTTCTGTAACCCAAGACCCCCTTTATAAGTTTTATTGGCTAGGGCAAGTTGGAGACTCTTCACTTGCTAAAAAAATGTTAGTCGCAGCTTCTGAATCGTCTAGAAAGGGGGTGGCTGTTATTGTTTCTGATAAGGGCCAGCAACTTATGGGGATAAAAATCGGTGATGAAGCTTACGGGATAATTGTAAAAGAGCATACATACGATGAAAAAAAGTAGTTTTAAGATTTTTTTATTATTGCTTCTGGTTTTTATTTGTTTTTCTTGCGCAAGTAGCAGGGATAAGGTTGAAGTTTTTGAACCGGTAAAATACACAGAAGCAGATGCTGTTGAATATGAAATAAAAAGTATTCGCAGCATTATGGAAAAAGAAAATGTAAAAGCCTTGTTTAGGGCTTGCCTTTTAAAAGACAATACTGATAATCAAGATGAAGTTTTAAACTTATATTCAGATTGTCTTGAGTCTGTTCTTTCTTCATACAAGCAAGCCGTTGACGAAAAAAAATGGGTAAAAGCCCTGTCGTATTTTAATTCATTAAAAGCAGCTTCTTATGCAGACTATTCAAAGCTTGAGCTACAAAAAGAAAAGCTTATTTCTTTAATAAATGAAAATGTTCCTGGCTTAAAAAATGAAAGTTCCCCGCTTGATTTTAGTCTTGCCTCTACAATTAAGGGCACGGTGACAGTTTTTGTAGATAAGGGAATAAAAGTTGAACGAGGGGTTGGGTATCCTGACGGGATGATTGGGTCTGGATTTTTTATTTCAAAAGATGGTTATATCGTTACTAACAACCACGTTATTGCTGATTGCGTTGACCCAACATACGAAGGTTTTGCCCGTTTGTATATAAAACTTGCAGAAGACCCTGACACAAGAATTCCTGCTAAGATAATCGGCTGGGATGCTACTGTGGACTTAGCCTTGCTTAAAGCAGAAGTTGATGCCCCCTATGTTTTTTCGTTAGGTTCTAGCAAAGATTTAAAGGTTGGAGACAGGGTTTTTGCTATTGGTTCTCCTTTGGGGTTAGACAGGACTTTGACCTCCGGAATTATAAGTGCGACTGACCGAAGCCTTTTTAGTACAGGAAAAGCTTTTCAAATAGATGCTGCTGTAAATTCTGGGAACTCTGGCGGTCCCCTTATAGATGAAAAGGGACGGGTTCAGGCTATTGTGTTTGCCGGTGTTCAAAATTATCAGGGGCTTAACTTTGCAATTCCAGTTGAATACTTGAGGTATGAATTGCCTATTCTTCTTGCGGGAGGAAAAAGAAGTCACCCCTGGATTGGGGCCTTTGGAAAGACAAAGAGACTGCCTGGTTCTGGTGCAAAGAATGAGGGGTTGTCTGTTTTGTATACGATGCCAGGTTCTTCTTCTTTTAGGGGTGGATTGGAAGCTGGTGAGACAATAATTGGAGTGGATGATATTGATGTAAAAAGCATTGATGATCTGCACAATTATTTTATGACGCAACTTTCTCCAACTATTATTACCTTAAAAACCCTTGATTCTTCTGGAAAAGAACATAAGCGCCTTGCTTGCTTAGAGGAAAGACCAAAGTATCCCGGTTATGAAGTTTATAGGCATGACTTAATCTCTTCTGCTCTTTTACCTATTGTGGGCATGGAACTGATTCATTCTTCAGCTTCTTCTAAGAAAGAGTATTATATAAAACAGGTTGTAAAGGCATCTGCTGCGGATAATTCTGGTTTTAGTGAGGGGGATCCTGTTACTCTCCTTGATGTACAAGTTAGCGAGGATAAAAGTGCCCTGCAAATTCAGTTTTATGCGAAAAAAAGAAAAAATGGCTACTTGGATATAGGATTGGCAGTTGCGGCTCCGTTGGATTCTCCTTATTATTTTTAGTAGACCTGTCTTGCTCTCTCTATTTTTTTGTCCGACAGCCCCTGAATCAAGTTCAGG
>CAJOQA010000138.1 GCA_905236465.1 uncultured Treponema sp. | reverse complement strand
TATAAGAACAAGAACGAGTATGGGCTTGTGGATTCAACTCCGGCTACATTAAGCCGCAACCTCTTCTTCTTTTCACTTTTCCGTGAAGCCCCGATTTTTGCCCGCGAGCTTTTGTACAAGAAGAACTTCTGGAATTCAAGCACCTCATTTCAGGATGTAAAGGAGGTTTTGGATAACTATGCTCCGTTAGACTACATGATTGACTTAACTGAAATATCTGATACTGAGACAGGAACATACACCTCTTTTGTCAATGAGCTAACACACGAGAATATGTACATGCAGGCACCTGATTATGTTCCTGTAAGCAAACCCACTCAGCTTAGCCCTAATGAAAAGTATAAGGGAGATTCTTCTTACTATACAGAAATGGCGACATTTAAGCTGCTTTCAAAGTGGATAAAGTACTTAAAAGCTAACGGTGCCTATGACAACACAAGGATTATCTTTGTTTCTGACCACGGTAACGGGGGCTACGAGGACTTCTTTGAAAAGGACGATAAGCTAGATGCGAAGGTACACGGTCGTCGCTACACGGGAAGAGGCCACTTCCATCCTCTGCTTATGTACAAGGATTTTAATGCAACCGGTCCTTTCCGCTCAGATACGACAACCTTTATGTCTAATGCGGACTGTCCTTCTATGTTGCTTTCGGGGCTTATAGATAATCCAAAAGATCCCTTTACTGGTAAGGAAATTCCATTGGACACCAGTGACCTTAAAAAGGATGGTGTTGTGATTTCTGCAAGCGATTTACATCAGCCTGTATACCACAAGACAAAATTTGTGTTTGATATAAAGGATGAGGAATGGTGGCGGGTAAAAGATCCTGTTTCAGCTTCTTCCTCTTGGTCCATTGAGGATGTTTCTGCAGAACTGGCAGGAAAAGGCAATAATTGATTATAAGGAGAATAAATACTATGACAGAAGAAGAATTTAACTACTTGTATGCAATACACAAAAGAAATGACACAGCTTCGTTTTCACAGGCAATAAAGGATTCCTGCAAGGCTTCTGGCTGGACAGACGGCTCAAAGATTCTTGATAAGGGCTACGAGGCACTTTTGCCGTATAAAGTAGACAATGCAATTATCATGGCAGCCGGCAGGTCAAAGAGGTGTATGCCGCTTTCCAATTACTTGCCGAAGGGGCTTTTTGAAATAAAGGGTGACACCATGGTGGAACGCCAGATTAAGCAGCTCCACGATGCTGGCGTAAAAGAGATAGTGCTTGTTGTCGGCTACTTAAAAGAAAAGTATTACGAGATGGCAAAAAATTATCCAGGTCTTATTGTTATAGACAACGAGGAATGGGCAGAAAAGAACAATATCTCCTCACTCTATGCAGCAAAGGACTATATCAAGAATTCTTATATTTGCTGCTCTGACAACTGGTTTGCCCACAACGTTTACCGCGACTATGTTTATGATTCCTACTATGCCGCAAAGTATTCTGACGAGTTTATAAATGAAGACTGCGTTAAGGCCTTTGATGAAAACGGCTACATGAGGGAAGTAAAGCGCGGTGGCGAGAAGAGCTGGTACATAATTGGTGAAGCATTCTGGCGCAAGGATTTTTCTGACAAGTTCAAGGACTACATGGTAAAGGAATACTATGACCCTGAGATGAAGTATATGCTGTGGGATCATTTTTATGCAAAGCATATAGATTCCCTGAACATGAAGATTCGCAAGACTGACGATGCTGAATGTAAGGAATTTGACACAACTGAGGAAATCATTGCCTTTAACCCAAGCTTTAAAGAATTCGTAAACCAGTTTTTCCAAGAAGAAGAGCTGATAAACAACACCCAGCGTATCTCCTATCTTTCTAACTATACAGATGTTAAGCAGTATTCTGTAGTGGGAACTGAGCAGATAACTGGCCGTATGCACGTAAACGAAAACCTCTTTGGTGCAAGCCCAAAGTGCCTTGCTGTTTTCCACAACGCAAAGATGGAAGATTTAACCCTTTACGATTTGACTCGTGAAGATGAGCTAGCAGAGGAAGTCTCTAAGCAGTTAGATTTGCCAACTGACCATATCTTTGTTCACTCCGGTTCTTCTGATGTAATAAAGACTATTATGACTTTAGTTCTTAATAAGGATGATACTGTTCTTATTTCAGCTCCAGCTTGGAACTACTATAAGTCTGTAATTGAATTGCACTTTGCAAAAGCTGCTTACTATAGCGTAAAGCCAGGTAAGGATTCTTACGAATTTGATGTTCAGGGGCTTTTGAGCAAGGCCCGCGAGACTAGGCCTAGAATCATTGTGATTACAAGCCCCCATAACCCGACAGGGGCTGTAATGAGTCAGGCTGATATAGAGAAAATAACAAAGGAAAATCCTTATTCCTTGATTATTGTTGATGAGGCATATCTCGGTTTCTCTAATATAAAGAATGATGTGAAGTATTTGCTTAACTCCTACAACAACATTGTTTTCTGCAGAACTTTCTCTAAGCTTTATGGGCTTGCCGGTGTAAGGATTGGTTACGGTCTTTGCGCACCGATGGCCAAGCAGGTGTTTAAACTTGACTTGAACCCCTTCCGTGTTTCCAACTTAGGGCGCAAGGCAGCGGTTGCAGCCCTTCAGGATAAGGCCTATTACCAGGAGCTTACAAAAAATCTTTCTGCTGTAAGAGATAATTTTATTGAAGAAATAAATAAACTTGATAAGGTTAAGGCCTTTAAGTCTGCCGCAAACTTTATCTTTATTCATTTTGATAATTCTATTGATACTCAAAAACTTAAGGATTATTTGGCTCAGAACGGAATCCTTGTTCGCTTGTGGACAGAAAATGGTCAGCTTGCCATGCGCATTACTGTTGCTCCTGAAGAATGGATGGAAAAGACGCTTGAGTTGATAAAGAATTTTTTGGAGAAGTAGATGAATAGTCTTTTTTTGTACATAGACCCTGGTACGGGCAGTATGCTCTTTTCAATTTTGATTGGAGCCTGTGCTACACTCTTCTTTTTATTTAAAGCCTTGTGGCTAAAAATGAAGGTTTTTGTTTCTGGTGGAAAAGTAAAAAATCAGGATAAATCCTATTGCGACTATGTAATTTACTGTGAGGACAAGCGTTACTGGAATGTCTTTTTTCCTGTCCTGCAGGAATTTGAAAAGAGGAAGATAGAAGTAAAGTACTATGTTGCTAACGACAAGGATCCTGTTTTTGAGCATAACTTTTCTTATGTAAAGGCAGAGGTAATAGGTAGTGGAAATACTGCCTATGCAAAGCTCAATATGCAGAGCGCTGGTATTGTTGTGATGACAACCCCAGGGCTTGGTGTGTATCAGATGAAAAGGAGCCGGAACGTTGGGCATTACTGTCACCTTTTTCATTCAACAACAGACTCTTCAATGTACCGTCTTTTTGGTCTTGATTTCTTTGATTCTGTTCTTCTTACGGGAGATTATTCTGGTGAAGATATCCGTATTCTAGAAAAACAGAGAAATCTTCCCGCAAAGGAACTTGTGACTGTTGGTTGCACCTACCTTGATGTTCTTCAGGAAAAAATAAAGGGCATTCCGGAAGAAGAAAACCACCAATATACGGTTTTAGTTTCTCCTTCTTGGGGAAAGAGTGCACTGCTTTCTCTTTACGGTGAGAAATTGCTTGACCCGCTTTCTAAGTCTGGCTTTAAAGTGATAATTCGCCCGCACCCGCAGTCAAGTATTTCCGAGCCTGATATGCTTAAGAGACTGCAGGACCGCTATAAGGATTGTGCTAACATTGCCTGGGATTTTGAAAGGGATAATATCTATTCGCTAAAGAAAGCGGACATTATGATTTCTGACTTTTCAGGCATTATCTTTGACTATACCTTCCTTTGCGATAAGCCCGTTATGTATGCTGCCTCTGAAATGGATTTGCTGCCCTATGATGCGTATGATATTCATGGTGAGCACTATGAGGACCTGTGGGAAATGCAGACCCTAAAAAAGTGTGGCATAAAACTTGAAGAAAAAGATTTTGAGCGAATAAAAGAAATCATTCAAAATGCAGCGGATAGCAAAGAACTTTCTGAAGCCAGACGCAAGGCAAAAGAAGAAGCTTGGCAGCATATCGGACAGGCTGGAAAACTTACCGCTGATTTTATGATTGAAACTGTGCAGAAGCTAAAAGAAGAAGCAAACCCAAAGAAGGAAATTGCATAAATATGAAGGTTGCAATAGTCCATGACTGGCTTGTAAATTATGGTGGGGCAGAGCGGGTAGTTGAACAGATGCTTGCCCTTTACCCTGACGCAGATATTTTTACCCTGGTCTACAATGAAAAAAAAATGGGAAAGTATTTTGCAAAAGAAAAAGTTCATACTTCCTTTTTGCAAAAGTTTCCCTTTGCTACAAAACTTTATACAAAATTTTTAACCTTCATGCCCAAAGCCTTTGAATCTTTTGATTTAACAGGCTACGATTTGGTTATAGCCTCATCTTCTTCTTGCGCAAAGGGGGTGATTACTTCTCCCGATACTCCATACTTAGCTTATATCCACACCCCTATGCGTTATGCCTGGGACTTGTACTATGATTATTTTAGAAGGGCAGGCAGACTTACCCGTTTTTTTATGAAAAGGCAGATGCCCGCTATCCGCGTTTGGGATTTTATTTCCAGTCAGCGGATAGACACTCTTGTTGCAAACTCATCTTATATTGCTTCTAGAATAAAGAAATTTTGGGGAAGGGATTCCCTTGTAATTCATCCGCCTGTTGATACTGATAGGCTTGAGATGAGCAATCTTCCTGCTGAAGATTTTTATTTAGTCTTTAGCCGTTTTGTTCCCTATAAGCGCATCGACCTTGCAATTTCAGCCTGCGGGCAATTAAAAAGACATCTTGTTGTTCTTGGCGGAGGCAGTCAGGAAAAAGAACTGAAAAAATTAGCCTCTTATTTTAAAGATGCAAAAATAGAGTTTAAAGGAAGGCTTAGCGATAAGGAAGTTGCTTCTTACCTGCAGCGTTGCCGTGCCCTTATTTTTTGTGCCGAGGAAGACTTTGGTATTATACCTGTTGAGGCGCAAGCTTGTGGCAGACCTGTTATTGCTTATGGCAAGGGCGGGGCCCTTGAGACTGTTGTTGAAGGAAAGACCGGAATTTTTTTTGCTGAGCAAACAAGCCCTTCCCTGATGGCTGCAATAGAAACTTTTGAGCGGATGGAAAAAGAGGGAGCCTTTTTACCTAACAAAATACGTGAAAACGCAGAAAAGTTTTCTTCCCAAAGATTTAGGGCAGAGTTGCAGCAGGCCGTTGACCAAACGATACAGAAAATATGAAGATAGCAATAGATTGCCGCATGAGCGGTAAGAGCGGAATTGGTGCTTTCTTAGACAGTATGCTTCCTACTTTTTTGCAGACAGAACATTCATATTTGCTTCTAGGTCTTGGCGAAGAAAAAATTCTAGAATTGCAGAAAAAAGATTTTTATTCTGATAAGCGCATAGAATTTCTTAGCTGTCCTATAAAAACTTTTTCTGTAAAGGAATTATTCTTTTTCCCAAAGACTATTCTAAAAAAAATAAATGCCTGTGACCTTTATTTTACCCCTTACTGCAATGTTCCTTCTGGAATAAAAGTTCCTGTTTATTCAACTATACACGACCTTGTTTTCTTAGATATGAAAGGTCTTGCGGGTAGGTTTGGAACTTTAGCCCGCAAGTTTTTTTACAAAAGGGCAGTAAAAAAATCCAGGGCGCTCTTTACTGTTTCTAATTTTAGCAAGCAAAGGATTACAGAACTTTTGCATTGCAAAAAAGACGTGACTGTTGTGTATAATGGAGTTCCCCTTTATTCTGAAGATTATTTTCCTGATGAAAGTACAAAAAAAACAGATACAGTTATTTTCATTGGCAACATAAAAAAACACAAGGGGCTTGCGACTTTAATTCCTGCTTTTTGTGAATTTAGAAATCGGATTGCAAAAGAAAAAAATGTCTTTCCAAAACTTCTGATTGTAGGCTCGAAGGAAAACTTTAGATCAAGTGATAGATCTTTGCTCTTGCTTCAGGAAGATTCAGAAAAGAATGGAATTACATTTACGGGTTTTATTCCTGATTCCCAGTTATTGCACTTGATTAGTCAGGCAAAAATACTGATTCAGCCTTCCTTCTATGAAGGGTTTGGAATACCTCCACTGCAAGCCTTATATGCTGGCACAAAAGCAATTATTTCTGACATAGCAGTTTTTAAAGAAATTTATGAAAAGCTCCCCGTGACATATTTTAAATGTGGGGATTCCTCTGACTTAGCAGAAAAAATGTATTGCGTGTGGAATGAAGAAAAAGAACTTGAAAGTGTAAAAAGAATTTATTCGTATTCAACTTCTGCAAAAATTATTTTGGAATATGTTAGTAAGGACCACTAAAAACTTCAGTTTTTAGCGGTCCTATAACCTTAGAGTTTTTCTTTTAAGAAGTTACCAATCTGTTCTATTGCGGTGTCCTCATCGTCTCCTTCTGCACAAACGGATACCGTGTGTCCCTGCTTAACACCAAGGCTCATAACTGCTATAAGACGTTTAGCATCTGCTTCTTTTCCGTTGCAAGAAATTTTTATTGCAGAGCTAAAGGTCTTTGCAAGTTTTACTAATTCTCCACCAGGGCGGGCATGGATTCCAAATTCATCAGTTATTGTATAATCAACCTGTTTCATATAAAACTCCTTAGGTCCTACTTATTTGCAGGACCATATCTTTATTCTAACACAAAAACTACTCGCTGACTTTCTTTTTGAGCATTCCCAACATCAGGCAGCTGATTGCAGAACCGATAAGGAGGGCAAGTATGTAAAGTGGCCAGTTACCTACAACTGGGAATACGAAGATTCCTCCGTGCGGTGCCATAAGTGTGCAGTTGAAAAGCCATGAAAGACCACCTGCTACAGCAGAACCAACGATACATGAAGGCAAGACGTGGGCAGGATCTGATGCTGCATAGGGAATAGCACCTTCTGTGATGAAGGCAAGACCCATTACAAAGTTTACAGGACCTGCTTTTCTTTCTTCTTCCGTGAACTTGTTCTTAAAGATGATAGTAGCAGCTGCAATTGCAATCGGGGGAACCATTCCACCAACCATAACTGCTGCCATTACATTGTACTGACCACTTGCAAGCATACCTGTACCAAAGACATACGCTGCTTTGTTTACAGGACCACCCATGTCAACAGCCATCATTCCGCCAAGAAGCAGACCTAAGAAGAAGCCTCCCTTAGTGCCAAGGCTGTTAAGACCGTTTGTAAGAGCTGTGTTAATAAAGCCTACGATTGGTTCAACAACGAACATCATTGCAAGACCAATTAAAAGAATTCCGATAAGTGGATAGATAAGAACTGGCTTTAATCCGTCTAGGCTCTTTGGTAAAGAAGCAAATGCTTTCTTAAGAAGAAGAACTAAATAGCCGGCAATGAAACCTGCTGCCAAGGCACCTAAGAAACCTGATTTTCCGCTAGCCGCAATTGCACCGCCAACAAAACCCACTGCAAGACCTGGGCGGTCAGCAATACTGAACGCTATGAAACCTGCAAGAACAGGAAGCATAAAACCAAAAGCTACACCACCAACCTGACCTTTCAGGAAATTTGAAACAGGAAGCATTGAACCAAATGTACCGTCAGGGGTTATTCCATTCATCTTACAGTAAATACCATCAATTAAAAAGGCAAGTGCTATAAGAATACCACCGCCAACAACAAATGGTAACATGTGGGAAACACCTGTCATCAAATGTTTGTAAACACCACCTGCACTTGTTTTTGCTGAATCTGCTTTATCTGCACCTTGTGCCTTATACACTGGAACTCCTTGGCTCGAC
>CAJOQA010000137.1 GCA_905236465.1 uncultured Treponema sp. | reverse complement strand
ATCAGTAAAGCTCCGCATGCATTGCAAAAATCATTACCTTCATTATTGTTTCTACCACACTGTGGACATATCATACAAACCTCCTTGTTTTGTTAAAAAAGATTAGATTAAAATTATATCAGCCTGTCCGTCGTACTTGCTAGTACATCTTAAGATAACATTTCATTTTGGGTACACCTCTACATTCATACCTTTTCTTCCTACTATTATATTACACTTTTGCTATCTTTTAAATTAGACCGTTGAATTTCTTTGTAAAATCCTCTATAATAGACCAACTATGGATTTGATTAAGAAACTTGATGATTTATCCGTCCGTTATGAAGAAGTGGGGCATCTGGTTGTTGACCCTGACCTTGTAAAAGACCAGAAAAAGTACAAGGAAATCATGAGGGAAAACCAGTATCTTTCAGAACTCATGGCCCTTTACGATGAATATAAGAAGATACTCAAGGGTATTGAAGACGACACCGTTATGATTACTAAAGAAGACGATGTTGAGATGAAGGAGATGGCCCGCGAAGAGCTCAAGGAATTAGAAGAGCAAAAGCCCAAGATGGAAGAGCAGATAAAGCTGAAGCTGATTCCTCCGGATCCACTTGACGAAAAAAACATAATCCTGGAAATCCGAGGTGCCGCTGGCGGGGATGAGGCATCCCTTTTTGTTCGTGACCTTTGGGAAATGTACACCCACTTAGCAGAGCGCAAGGGGTGGAAAACTGAGACTATGGAAGCCCAGGAGACAGAGGTCGGTGGTTTCAATAAGATTGTAACTTCTATAAGCGGCAAGTTCGTGTACGGAACTTTAAGGTGGGAAAGCGGTGTACACCGTGTTCAGCGTGTTCCCGCAACTGAATCACAGGGCCGCTTGCAGACTTCCACGGCAACAGTGGCTGTTCTTCCCGAAGCAGATGAGACAGAAGTTGTAATAAAACCTGAAGACGTGCGTGTTGACGTTATGCGTGCCGGTGGTCCTGGAGGCCAGTGTGTTAACACAACAGACTCCGCTGTCCGCCTGACCCATATTCCGACTGGTATTGTGGTAATTCAGCAGGATGAAAAGAGCCAGCACAAGAACAAGGCAAAGGCCTTTCAAGTTTTGCGTGCCCGCCTTTTTGACTTAGAAGAAAGCAAGAAGCAAGCAGAGCGTTCAAGTGCAAGAAAAAGTATGGTTGGTTCAGGTGCCCGTAGCGAAAAAATCCGCACATACAACTTCCCGCAGGACCGTGTCACAGACCACCGCATAAACCTTTCTTTGCACAACCTCCCTTCATTTATGATGGGGAATATGGATGAAATGCTTGATGCCCTTAACGTCTATGCAAAAGAAGAGCAGTTTAATGATGTTGCTTCTCTAGAAGGCTAGGGGATCCTAGAACCTTTACCCACTTTTCATCGATAGTCTGCCAGCCATTGTCCTCAAAAAGGGCAGTGGCCAGGCGGAATGACTTTTGCTTTAGGGGAAAATTTTTGTCCTCTTTGGCAAGGTCCCGAACTTTTTCAAAAGACAGATTTTCCTGATTGGTAAAAGCACTTGCATTTTTCTTTGCAAAAGTTATCCTTGCAGCTATTTTTTTTTCATTAAGCCCTAATTCAATGGGAAAATAAAAGTCTAATTCAGTAAAAATCGGGGAAAAAATGGTCATTCCATAGATTTTTCCATTTTCTAAGCCTTCATTTTCTGGTAAAGGTGCCCAAAGTGGAAATTGTGGGAAAAAAAAGTTCTTTTTATTTTCTTTGTTAAACAAATTAAGATAATATTTAGCTTCTTTTGCAAGGGTGAAAAGGGCATCTTTGTGCGGAATTAAAACTTTCATTTTAAAACTATAGAGTATTTTTCAAAAAAAGTGTAGTATGTGGTCTATGAATAAGTTTAACCGCAGTCTGATTATTATTTTTATTATGCTGCTTTTTATTTGCGTAGCCAGCTATTCAGCTTCTCAACTGACTAATAAAACTTCCGCTTTAGGCATGAACGGGGAATCTTTTATTGCCCTGAACGATGAGGCCTTGCAAGGAACTGTTTCTCACCCTGACCGTCAGCATTATATGTTTTTTAAATTCACTAGGAACCAAAAAAGTCATCTGGAAAATCTCCGCTTTAAATCTGGGAGCGCCGCGGTGCAAGTTCTTCTTGAAAAGAAAAAATCACTTTTGCCTTCTAAAGACAAAGATCCCCTATATGAATTAGGTTTTTTGTATGATAAAGATTTTAAAAGCGAGACCGAGATGTATTCTAATCTTGACAGGCGGCCTGTTATAAAAGGTTCCTGGAACGATTTGACTTCTTCTGCCGTAAGCCTTTCGCTTTGCATAGAAAGGGATGAAAAAGTTCCCGCAGGATTTTTCCTCTATGGGGAAATTCCTTATTCCATAAAGGAAGCGACTTTTGCCCCCGGGCAAATCGGTTGGTCTAAGTCTTTTGGTGCAAGCAAGGCTCCTCTTTTTGCAGCCGGTCCTTTGGGGCTGGTAGTCGATGCCTCTTTTTCTTCTGTTGATTTTTCTGAAGGCTCTGCAATTTTTGCTATGCAGAATTCAAGTTCTTCCCTGCTACCGAAAATTGAAATCAGCATGGAAGCTATTGACGATTGCGGAACCTGGCGGGAGCAAAAATCAGTTGATTTAAAATACGGAAATGAAAGTATAAAAATCCGCCGGGCAAAAAATTTACCGCTCATGGTTATTCAGACTTCTTCCTTGTGGAAGCCCTATGGTCAGCTCGTCTTTACAAACAATGCTCAAATGGTAAAAAGCGTTTTTCTAAAAGCAAACGATTCTTTTCTTTTGCCCAGTAAGGGCAGGGATGTGCTGCACGGACTGCCTACAGATTTGGGGCTTGTCATGGACTGGCCCATGTATAATTGGCGGAATAAAGACTTTGAGCTTTATCAGTGGGCGGAATTCCCCCAGGTCCTAGTGTTTGACACTGCAGATTATAAAATTCAAGATAAATTTTTTACCCGCCTTTCATATTTTGTGGAGAAGGTAGGCTACAAGGGGACTTTCGTAAGTGATGATTTTATAGAGAACAATCACGGTTACAATGCCCACGACTACAAGGCAGATGATTTAGCTCGTTTCTTTTCTAAAGCAGCAGAGCATAGGGTTACCCTTAATTCTTATGAAGAGCTTTTAAAAGAAATTCTTGTTGCCAACAAAATGATTATAGAGGAAAGTGACGGTTCGTATTCAGCTGGGGTAGGGGCAGTTATTTCCTTTAGCAGGGAGTCAAATGAGAAGTTGCGTTTGCAGCTTGTTTCACATGAAAGTTGGCATGGAATTTATTTTACTAATGAAAAATTCAGAAAGTTTACAGAAAGCGCCTACAAGAACTTTCCTTCTAAGGCTTTAAAATACCTGCTTGCTTTTTGGACTAATAACCCCAATTTGATGTATGACGTCAGCGATGACTATTTGGTCAAGAATGAGTTTATGGCTTATCTCATGCAGCAAAGCCTTGATGACGTGGAAAAGTATTATCTTGACCGCACTGAAATTCCTTACATGCAAAAGGCAGTCCCTTCCTTAAACTCTTATGTCCGCTCGTCAAATGCCTATGACTTCCTTGAAGCCAGCATGGAATTTAACGACTATGCCTTTAAGACCTGGGGGCTTGCGGCCGGTAGAATCAGTTTGATTTCGCGGGAGTAGGAAAAAAACATGCACTTGATTTTTATACGCCACGGTGACCCTGATTACAAAAACGATTCGCTTACGCAAAAGGGCTTTAAAGAAGCTGACCTTTTAGCAACCTATACTGCTGACTGGGATGTTTCTGCCCTTTACGTTTCATCTTATGGCAGGGCTCAGCGAACTGCGGATGGGCTTGAGAAAAATTGGAAGGTAGAAAGACAAACGTGCACTTGGCTCCATGAGTTTGACTGGCGGGTAATTGACCCTAACTCTGCTAAGAGCCGAGGTGCATGGGACCTTATGCCTGAGCAATTTTTTTGCAACGATTTATATTTTAATAAAGACAAGTGGGCAGATACGCCTCTTATGCAAAGCGGTAACATAAAGGAACACTATAAAGAAGTTACAGAAAACTTTGATAAGGTTTTACTTTCTTTTGGTTATTGCAGAAAAGAAGAAAAGATTCCCCTCTATTCTTGCACTCCTAACTTTACTTCTCAAGAACTTAGCGTAGACACCCATCTTGATGCTTTTCAGAAAAATGGGGATGAGCGAAAGTTAGTATTTGTTTGTCACTTGGGGGTTATGTTTGTATTAATCTCTTACCTGACAGGATTAAGCCCCATGCAGTTGTGGCAGGGCTTTTTTGTTGCCCCTACTTCAGTCACAATTCTTGGGGCTCAGGAGCGCCTTCCTGGTCAAGTTCTTTTTAGGGTTCAGACTATGGGTTCAACTTCCCACCTTGCTGCTGCCAAAGAAGATCCGTCTTCAAGCGGTTTCTTTGGCAGTGTCATCCCCTACGCTTAGCAGACATTTTGAGTACTCAAAATAGGATTCCGAGCGTAGTCGAGGAATCTACAAATACTTAAAGCAAGCACTCATTATTTTGTAAGCAAAGCGTTTACAGCCTTTATAAAGTCTGCGGGGTCTTTTAGTTCAGCTCCTCCAATCAGCATTGCCTGGTCAAGCAAAACTTCGCTGACTTGGGCAACATAATCTTCTGCAACGTCTCCTTCCAGTTTCTTTACTAAAGGATGGTCGCCGTTGATTTCAAGAATTGGCTTTACTAAAGAAGCTCCGCCTTGACCCATAGCCTTCATCATGCGTTCCATCTGAATAGAAGGATCGTTTTCGTCAATGACTATGCAACAGGGACTGTCGCTTAATCTTTTACTTAAAACAACGTCTTTTACGCGGTCGCCCAAAGCCTTCTTGATTTTTTCCTGTACTGGCTTAAAGGCCTCTTCCTTCTTCTTAGCTTCTTCCTTGTCTACTCCAAGCTCTTCATCGCTACCGGCCCTGTTCACGGCCTTAAGGTCAAAGTCCTTGTACTTTGCATAAGCTGGGATTACAATGTCGTCAATGTCATCGCAACAGATAAGAACTTCAAAGCCCTTCTTCTTGTATGCTTCAAGAAGTGGAGATTCTCTTAGGTTCTTTTCGTCAGTTCCGGTAATGTAGTAGATAGCCTTTTGACCATCCTTCATGCGCTGAACGTAGTCTGCAAGGCTGGTCCACTTGTCATCTCCGTTTCCTGATTCGTCAGTTGACTTAAAGCGGATAATCTCTGCAATTTCATCGCGGTTGGCAAAATCTGAGTAAAGACCTTCTTTGAGTGGACGGTTGTAGCTCTTTACAAATTTTCCCCACTTTTCTGTCTTTGCCTTTTCCTCATCAGAAAGCTCTTTCTTTTCCTTTGTAATCTTGTCAGCGTCCTGACCCAATTTCTTGAATTCACTTAAAAGCTTTTTTACTGACTGGCTTTTGATTGTCTCAAGAATTCTATTTTGCTGCAAGATTTCGCGGCTTACGTTAAGAGGTAAGTCTTCACTGTCTATTACACCGCGCACAAAACGCAGGTAAGAGGGGAGAAGTTCCCTGTCATCATCTGTGATAAAGACCCGCTTTACATAAAGTTTTACGCCACTCTTGTAGTCTGCCTGATACATGTCAAAGGGGGCAACCTGAGGTACATAAAACAGTGTTGTGTATTCCTGAGTTCCTTCAGCATGGGTGTGGATGTGCATAAGGGGGTCAGTGCCGTCATGGCTGATTGTCTTGTAGAATTCGTTGTAGTCAGCGTCTTTAAGTTCGCTTTTATTCTTCTTCCAAAGGGCAGAAGCTGAGTTTACCTGCTCAATCTTGTCTTCTGTTCCTTCAACTTTTCCATCTTTATCATACTTGTTTTGTGTGTAATGCAAGTAGATGGGGAAAGCGATGTGGTTGGAATACTTCTTGATTAAATCATCAATCTTCCATCTAGAAGCGTAGTCTTTGCTGTCATCGTTCAAGTGCATCTCTATTGCAGATCCTGTAGTCTCAGCCTTGTCAAAGCCATAAAGCTTAGCTTTTTCGCTGTCTGCTGCAAGTTCTTCAATTTCGTAAGAGTTTGTGCCATCGCTTGACCAATGCCAGATTTTTCCGTCTCCACCAGCCTTGCGGGTGTATACGTCAATCAGGGAAGCTGCCATAAAAGCTGAATAAAAGCCTACGCCGAACTGACCGATTAAATCAGATGAGCCGTTTCCTGATTTTGAAAGTTGTTCGATAAAGGCCTTTGTACCTGATCTTGCGATTGTTCCTAAGTTGTCTGTTAAATCCTTATCAGACATACCGATACCGCAGTCCTGGACGGTAAGCAGGTTTTTCTTTTCGTCAAAGGTAATGTCGATGCGGGGGCTGAATGTAATTGATTTGAATGCTTCATCGCTTACAGTCAGATACTTAAGTTTGTCAAGGGCATCGCTTGCGTTAGAGACAATTTCCCGTAAAAAAATGTCCTTGTTTGAATACATTGAATGAATAATTAGCTTAAGAAGCTGGTTTACTTCTGTTTGAAACTGGTATTTTGCCATTTTATATCCTCTTTACAAAATATTTTAGCCTTTATAACACTATAAAATAATAAAAGTCAGCTTGAATCGTCAAATTTTTTTTTAAGGGTATTTCTTGTTCCCTTGAAATTTGCTCTGTATTTGTGCATAATATCTTTATGGAAACACGTAACATTTTTGAAAATATCTCCTGCATTGATCACAGGTATTCGTTGTCTGAAGCCGCTGCTTTTGAGGGGCTTTCTAAATATATTTCAGAACAGGCGAGCATAAGAAGTTGTGCTAAATGTGAAGCTGCCCTTGTAAAAGCCCACTTGAAAATCAGAAATCAGCTTACAGATGAAACCGCTTCACTTTTAGATAAGGTTGCTCAAGAAATAGATCCTGAAGAGGTCTATAAAGAGGAAGAAAAAACACGGCACAATATCAGGGCCCTTGTTAATGTAATGAAAACTAAGGTTCCTGCTGATTTAGGCCCCCTAGTCCATTTAGGCGCCACCTCTGTAGATATTTTGGATACTGCCCTGTCTTGCCGTATGCGTGATGTTACTCAAAATGTTGTTCTTCCTGAATTAAAGGCTTTAGAAAAGGCCTTGTGTGCTATTGCGGAGCGTGAAGCAGAGACCCCTCAGGTAGGGCGCACCCACGGTCAGCATGCAGTTCCGATTACTTTTGGCTGGTCTATTGCAGAATTCGTTTCCCGCTTGGGTAAGTCAATCCTCCGGATTGAAGAGCTAAGCAAGCAACTAAAAGGAAAGCTTGCAGGTCCTGTAGGTTCGTATAACGGGCCAAGCATGATTGTTAAGGACCCAGAAGAACTGGAGCGCATTTACACTGAATTCGTAGGGCTTGAGCCAAGTGAATATTCCAATCAGCTGGTTGAGCCTGAGTACTTGCTACGCCTGCTTCTTGAAATGAATGTTGCCTTTGGCATTATTGCAAACTTAGCTGATGACTTACGCAACCTGCAGCGCAGCGAAATAGGCGAAGTCTTTGAATATTTTGCTTCTACCCAAGTTGGTTCTTCCACGATGCCGCAAAAGAGAAACCCCTGGAACAGCGAGCACGTAAAGTCTTTGTGGAAGGCAATGTGCCCCCGTGTAATGACATTCTACATGGACCAAATCTCTGAGCACCAGCGTGACTTGACAAATTCTGCAAGTCAGCGTTTTATGGCTGACTATGTGGCGGGATTTACAATGGCAGTTGCCAGAATGAAGGCCGTGGTTTCTGGCTTACAGGCAGACAGGGAATCTATGCAAAAGAACTTAAGCGGTGCTGGTGGCAAAGTTAAGGGGGGTGTTCTTGCAGAGCCTGCTTACATCCTGCTTGGAGAAGCTGGTGTAAACGACGGCCACGAGGTTATCCGTAAGATAACCCTTGAAGCTGAAAAGTCAGGGAAGACTTTTTTTGAAGTTCTTAAGACCCACACCGATGCTTACCAAAAAATCACAGCCCAGCTAGAAAAGTTAGGGGTAGAAGATCCTGCTAACTTCTTTGAAGACCCCGCCCGTTACAGGGGGCTTGCAGCTGTGAAGTCAAAGAGACTTGCACAAAAATACGCAGAGCTTATGGGAAAATAGGCTTCATACCGAAACTATAGTGAGCGGACTAAAACAGATTCTTCGCTACCTGTCTGTCACCCGCCTGTTAGACGGACAGGACAGGCAGGACGCTCAGAGTGACATTTCACGCTTAAATACGTTTACTATAGTTCTGGATGATACTCTATAGGGCAAGAAGGCTGGGTATATATGTATCAGATTTTATAGGGGTTCAATATGGCTGTAGATAACATCGCTTTTAAATCATTTTACTACAGTTTGGGAACAACAAGTTTCCGTATGCAGAACTTCAACCAGAAAATTGAACAGCAGCTGGACTTGCTTGATCAGTTTTGGCATAAAACTGAATACATGAACGAAAAATGGGAAAGCAATGAGAGCGTTCAAGCGATTTTTTTGAAAGAAGGAGATGCTCCCCGTAAAGCTAAAGACGCACTCGACTACTTCATCGCTGAAAAAACTGTTACAGAAAAAACTTTCTGCAAAGTCGTTTTGAATCGCAAAAGCAAGGACTACGACCGAGCCTATCTGCCTTTGTACAACGCAATCAAGAAAGTTTATTTTGACGATGATAGATCAGACAAAGCAATTCTTGCTCTTTATGAAGCCTCTGACATTGGGAATGTAAAAACGCATTGGAGAAAGTTCTTGTTCAAAACTTCTTCTGGTGCTTCAATCAAAAAAATAAAGCATTTAGGCAACAAAGGGCAGAACAAAACGGACATCGTGTTTCATCCGAAAATCTATCTTTTCAAAAACGCAAAGGAACACGCTTCAATCGTTGGCAATACAAATCTGACTGGTGGCGGACTGACGAGCAATTTTGAAGTAAATACAATTTTCAATGAAAAAGACCCGATTTATTACTCTCAGCTACAGGTAATATACAATTCAATTAAGTACACGGACACGCTGTTTGTTCCCGATGAAGAATATCTGCTCCAGTATTCCGATGTATTCAAGGCATTTGAGCAGAATGAAGAATCCGCCCGAAAAGACAAGGGCTTAAAGAAAGTCATCGATGATATTTCAGAGTGCGAGCAAAATATTCCTGGCACGATACCGTCAATAAAAGCGATGATAATCGACTTTATGAAGCAAGAATTGCAAACGGAAAAAAGACCGTCGCGTTGGAAGATGGACACATTCAGAAATTCCATCCGAGGAGAGTTGAATCACAATGAAATCGGCAATGCTGAAATGCGCCCGCTCCATTTATTCAAGCGGGAAGAAAAAGGTTTGCGGTATGAGGGGCGGTAAATGTTAGATTTAGAAACAATCTTGCGAAGGTTCAGCAAAAAAGATGCTATTGAGATATTTGATGATAATTGCAAATTCACGAAAGAAGGCTATGCGGTCTATTGTGATTTTTGCCAATTGTTGACTTTAATGCAGATGAAATTGAAATGGAACTAGATAAAATAGTAGAATTTGAAAACTGATTTACGGAGAACGCAATGT
>CAJOQA010000136.1 GCA_905236465.1 uncultured Treponema sp. | reverse complement strand
CTATAATGAGTCATCTTTGAGGGAAATATGAAGCAATATGAAGCTGTTATACAGACATTAGAGCAACTTGGCGGAGTGGCAACACTCGGGCAACTTAATCAAGAAGTTTTCAAGATAAAAGATTGCGAGTGGAAAACAAAAACTCCTTTTGCTTCCATCCGTCGTATTGTTCAAGAGAACGAGAATATTTACAAAATCAAACCCGGACTTTGGGCATTGAAGTCTTATCAAAAAGAACTTGAACAAAAAGGTATAGTTGTTGAAACTGAAAAAAATAAGGATTCTAAGGAAGTAATAGAATTTAATCATTCTTATTATCAAGGATTGCTTGTTTCTATTGGAAATATGAAGAAACTTGGTACATTTGTTCCGAATCAAGATAAAAACAAACTATTTTTACATGAAAAACTTGGTGATTTAAGAACATTACAAGAATTACCAAAATATTCGTATGACAGTTTTGTATCAAGAAGTTCAACTATAGATGTTATCTGGTTCAATGAAAGAAATATGCCCGATTCATTTTTTGAAGTGGAACATTCAACAGATATTCAAAATTCATTGATGAAATATTATGACTTGCAGGATTTCTATACCCGAATGTTTATCGTTGCTGATGAAAAGAGGCATGAAGAATATGAAAAAAAATTAAATTATACTTCTTTTTCAAAAATGAAAAATAATAAACGGGTAGCCTTTCTAAGTTATGATGAATTAGAGCGTCAGTATCGACAAACAATTGAATTGCAGAACATTCATACTGTGATTCTTTAGTGCTTGATTATTTTTTAAATTCGATCAATAGTTTTGCTATGAAACATTATGATGTAAACATTGAAGAAACAGTTGTTGAAAAATTCTCATTTGAATTACCGGATGATATTGATATCTATGATTATGTTCAGGAGAATTACTATAAAGGTAAAATCATTCTTGAACCAGGGGAATGTCAGTTTAGACAAATGGAAATTCATAATTTAGAGGATAATACTTGGACAGAATGGAAAGAGTTTTAAAACGGGGTGTTGCGGGGTATCCCCGCATAAGGGGTAGCGGAAAACCAAAGGTTTGGAGCGAGGGGAAGACTTTTCCCTTTCCAATCCTCTCAAAAGGCGACTGGGACAAATCGCAAGGCTTTGAAAAGGACAACGAATTCAACCGCAAATGCTTAACGAACTGGATTTCAGAATCCTCAACTGCATCACTTGGGCAAAGACGAATCCCCCGCCGAATCTTTCCTGCAAGTTTTTCACTCATTCAACAGAGTTCATTTTGTGGGCAAGAAAAAACAAAAAGGTCCCGCATTATTACAATTATGAGCTGATGAAAGAAATCAACGGGGGAACCCAGATGCGTGATTTGTGGACTTTGCCCGCTATCGCAAAGTGGGAAAAATCATGTGGAAAGCATCCGACACAAAAACCGCTTCCGCTTCTGGCTCGGATAATTCTTGCTTCTACAAAAGAAAATGATTGGATACTTGATCCCTTTACAGGAGCAAGTACAAGTGGAATTGCAGCAAGTCTGCTAAGCAGAAATTTTTTAGGAATCGATAAGGAAGTTGATTTTTTAGAAATTTCAAAAAAGCGGAGAGAAGAAATTGACGATGTAGAAACAAGACTTGAATATCAAAAACGGATAATAAAGTATTCTGATAGAAAAGTCTAACTTTTGAAAACAGGAGCAATAAAATGGAACTTTACCAAATAATCCAATTTTTAGCTTTCGCTGAATGTGGGAACATCTCAAAAGCATAAAATGGTGTAGTGGAAAAAAAAGAACCAAATGTAACAAGTAGCAACTCTCCGAATCTTCCGTTCCAGGTCATATAAGATTGAACAGCTCTACCAATTCCTTCAATTTTTCTTCCAATGTCATCACTCTGTGTAGGAAATATAAAATTCAAGTAGTTAAAAATGCGTAAGTTAATACAAAGAATAATATATGTAAAACGTCAAGAGTGCCATCTTTTGAACCATCATCAACAAATACAAATTCATAGAAATCAAGGTTCAGTGATTTTAAGATCTTGCTTGTCTCTTCATGAAAAATTGGAACAGCTTCTTCCTCGTTAAAACAAGGTACTACAATTGAAATTGACGATTTCATGCTATTCCATCCCTTTGCCTAGTATATACTAGGCAAAAAATTTCTAACGAAAATTTGATGATAGATTTTTTTTTAGAGGATGCCTTTATTCAAGCGGACTGTCTTTATCCACTTTTACAGCCCAACTGATAATCTCGTGGAGGGAGTTTTTATTTTTCTTTAGGTAAGCAAGACGGTAATGGGCAGTTGCCTCATCATCAATAATGGGAAGGGTTACACATGCCTCCTGCTTTACACGCAAGGTGTTGCCAAGTTCCGTCACAAAGGTCAGCGGATTCTGAGACTTTATAACATTCGTGTAAACCATTAAGTCATCATATTCAATGTAGTGTGCATCGGGAATTTGCTCCCTGTGAATCTTGTGCCAAAAGCCTGTATTTATGTACTCGCGAATTTCCTTTCCGGCAAGGTCCGCAAAACGAATTTTCTTTTTCTTTGCAAGCGGATCAGAAAGGGGTATCTGCATAAAAAGTTGTTCGTCCATAAACGGAATTGTTTCTATAGATTCACTGTCTATTTTTTTTCTTACAATGGCAAGAGTCACTTTTTCAGAAAGAAGCAAGGACACAATATCATCTTCGTCAGGCATAGTGGTTGTAATTTTTAACTTAGGGAATTTTTCGCTAAGTTCTGCAGAAAGTTTCCATTGCGGAGCAGGGGCACAAGTCGCTATAGCTATTACAGGAAAATCAGACTTAAGGGATTCAACCTTTTGCATAAGAAATTCAACTTCAGAAAGAACTTTTTTTGCCTGCTCAACAACAATCTCCCCATTTTTATTCAGGGTCATGCTGTTCTTAGTCCGGTCAAAAAGCAAAAGTCCCAATTCATCCTCTAACCTTTGAATCGATCGAGTCAAAGCTGGCTGAGAAATGTTTAGCTTTTCAGCCGCATGAGAAAGCACTTTTTTTTCTGCAATCACCACAAGCTGTCTCAGTTGTATCAGTTCCATTTAGCTAGTATAGCATAAAACTTACACTTTTTCTAGTATGCAAAGCGCGCATTGCAGGGTGCAAAACTTAT